>JAMFRX010000122.1 GCA_026224995.1 Puia dinghuensis | reverse complement strand
TGTAGCTGTTTCGCCCATATTGCCCATGAAGCGTCAGCCCCTTGATGAACGGGACCTTATAGTTGACCGCTAAATTGATATTGAACGTCTCGGAATTGTCCTTTTCGTAGGACCCGGATTGGATGAAGGGGATGGGATTGAATTTGGTAGGGGTGTAATAAAGCGGCTGGCCACCTACCGTTTCCGGAACGAAGCTGGGAGTGGTCAGCAGGCTTCCGACATAGCCGTTCTCCTGGTCGGACTGGTCGGTGGTCGTGATCCCTTTGGGCACCGGCTGGTTGTTGTAGCCGACATCATAGCCGACGGTCACGTCAACCGTGAGATCGTCGGTAATCTTGGCATTGGCGCCGAGCTGGATCCCATATTTATTGTGGGTGTCATCCGGCAGATTGCCGATCTCGTTGTAATAGTTGGCGCCGGCAAAAAGGGTGATCCTGTCGGAACCGCCGCTTACGCTGACATTGTGCCGCGTGGCATAGCCTGGTTTCCAGGAATTATTGAACCAGGTATTCCGGCCATTGTGCGCCTTGATGGTGTCCAGCTCGGCAGGAGTATATATCTCGGTGGATGTTACTTTATAAGGGTCATAATTCTCTACCCAGTTATTGAGGAGAAGCGCCTGGTTATAGCCGTCGATCATCTTTGGCACCTTGCTGGCGTTCTCATAAATATAGGAGCCGGAATAGCTTACCCTCGGTCTTCCCGGGTGGCCTCTCTTGGTAGTAACCAGCACGACCCCATTGGCGCCCCTCGCCCCGTAGATGGTGGCCGAAGCGTCCTTCAGAAAGGTAATGGTCTCTACCTCGGAAGGATCAAGGAGATCGAAAGCCGTCTTACCGCTGGGATCGACATTGCCGGAAGTGGAGATAATTGGTACCAGCCCATCGATCACATACAAGGGGCTCGTCGAGCCACCCGCCGTATTGAAAGTGGTCGCATTCCGTATCGTGAGAGTGGTAGTAGCTCCCGGCTTACCGGAAGTCTGGCTGACGCCGACGCCCGGCACCGTATTGATCAGCGAGGTCGACATATTGATCGCAGGTACATCTTCCAGCTCTTTGCCTGTGACGACAGCAACGGAACCGAGTACACTCGAGCGTTTTTGTGTGCCGTAACCCACGACGATCACATCGTCCATCGACTTATTATTGACGGCCATCGTCACATGGAGGACTCCGCTGGAGTCAACTTTGATTTCCCGGCTATTGTAGCCAATATGGGAAAAAGTCAGGGTGACCTGTGTTAGCCCTTCGGGCGGAGTGATGGAGAAATAGCCCTTGCTGTCGGTGAGCACTGCTTTGGTCGTTCCCTTGAGGCTTACGGTCACGCCTGTGAGGGGTTCTTTAGTATCCTGGTTGACGACATTCCCGGCAACCGCCCTTTTCTGAGCGTGAACGATAGAGTGATGCAAGAACAAGAGCAGCAAAGCGAGGGAGTATCTCGCCAGTCTTTGCAAGATCATATGGCATTAGTTTTAGGAGAAAAATGAGCAATCATTAAATATAAAAATATAAAGCTTGTTACTTCGAATTGGCGCCGGCTCCTTCAGTGGTCTCTTTCCTTCGCTTTTCCCAATCTTCGCCGGCTTTTTTCATATCGATACCCTGGGCAGAGAGATAATTATTGATCCTACCTTTATACTTTCCGAACCAGGCATGCTTCTTCTCCGAAGACTCTGCATCCATCGCATGTTCGCGGGCTTCGGTGAGATCGGCCAGTATCTTCGCCTTTTGCTCGTCCGTCAGCGCCGGAAGCATTTGTTGATAGCCGTGGTAGGTCACCTCCAGCACATTGTAGGTCATGCCGTCCTTGACCTTATCGATCTGCTGCTGATTGAGCTCGGTCGCCAGCTTCGACAAGTAGGTGGAATGCAGTTGAGCAACCTTAGTATCTACATCCTGCTGGATACCCTTTTTGAGCGAATCGGCGGCGTTTTTATCGGCTTGGTTCTTCAATTTTTTAAAGGTTGAATCCCTGTCCGTATAGACGGCATTAAGCGCGCGGTATTGGCCGGCTACGATGGTGCGGACCCGGTAAAAGGATGCCGAATCGGGTAAGGCGAGCGTGGCTACGATCTTACCGGCCCTTTCGGTGATGACGCGGGTATAGGTAGTATCTTCATTTAATGAGGTGGTAGCAACTGGAGAATTGGCGCGCGAGGCCGGAACAGAAAGGACCATGATGAGAGATGATCCCAATGCAAGCAAGCTTTCCTTCATATGTCTTAACCGTTTATGCGAACCGTTACGAGATCAAAATGCAAATGTTACGAATGAAATTAAAGGTACAGGCGTGAAAAGCGGTAAACAATGTAAAGTTTAACTATGTTGATGGCAAATCTTACTATTTTTCGTACCTTTTAGGGAATCAAAAAGTTTTTTATGAACAGGCTACCGATTGCTTTGCTGGCGCTTGCCGCCGTGTGTCTTTCCCTTTCTTCCTCCGCACAAACTTCCGACGAGATGCAGGCCATGATGGCTTATTCCACTCCCGGGGACATCCACAAAATGCTGTCGAGATCCGCCGGTTCCTGGACGGAAACCGTCACCATGTGGATGCAGCCAGGCGCGTCGCCGATGAGCGCTACGGCCTCCGCCGTCAATGAAATGATCCTTGGCGGCAGGTATCTGCAATCCAGGAATACCGGCACCTTTATGGGCCAGCCCTTCGAGGGTATTGGCGTGACCGGTTACGACAATGCCAAGAAAGTATTCGTCAATACCTGGATCGACAATATGGGTACGGGTATTATGAATATGACGGGTGTTTGGGACGACGCCAGCAAGAGCATTAAGTTCAGTGGTTCGATGGTAGACCCGGCTTCGGGGAAGGATATCGCCGTCAAGGAGGTGCTGCGGTTCGTGGATGATAATAACCAGGTGCTGGAGATGTATAGCAGCACAGGGGGTAAAGAATTCAAGAATATGGAAATCAAGTACGCCAGAAAATAGGACTGCCGGCGCTCCGGGCAGCATCCGGTGTCAGGAAGCGTCAACGGCTCACGACTTCCAGTGTCGCCGGCCGGAGGCCCTTGCCGGTGACATGAACGAGAATTTTGCCGGCCTGCTTTTTTGTGCGGACGATGGCGAGACATAAGCCGTTATAGGCGGTATGATGATCCCCCCGGAAGGACTCCATACCAGCCTGGTAGCCGTTGTCCATGCCGGCCAGGGCGGCAGGGCCGGATACCGAGACCCGGATTTCGTTGTCAGCATCGGGGACCATATTCCCTGCGGTATCGGTGATCCGGATAGTAATAAAAGACAGGTCGTCGCCATCCGCATGGAGCTGTTGGCGATCGGCTTCGAGCCGGATAGCGGCGGGGGCAGCGGCGGTTTTTAAGATCTGGGTGAGCACGGTAGCGCCATTGCGGCGGGAAACCGCTTTTAGAACGCCGGGCTCGAAAGGGATCGATCTCCATTGTACATGCAGCTCATCCCCCTGCTTTCTGCGAACGCCAAGGCTGCGCCCATTGAGATAGAGCTCGACTTCGTCGGCCTGGCTATAGTAAGCCCAGAGGTCCATGGGCTGTCCCCGCCGGCCATTCCAGGCGGGGAAGAGATGGAGAACGGGTTTCTGGGTCCATTCCGACTGATACATATAATATACATCTTTGGGGAATCCGGCCAGGTCGATGATACCGAAATAGGAGCTGCGGGCCGGCCAGGGATAGGGCAACGGTTCACCAAGGTAATCGAAGCCTGTCCACACAAAAAGCCCGGAGACGAAGGGGTCGCGTTTTACGACCTTCCAGGTCTCTTCGTGCGTAGAGCCCCAATATGCAGAGACATTGTCGTAAGCCGATACGGTGAAATCGGGGTTGCCGCCAACCAGCGGCTGCTTAGCCCCAGGCGGCCAGCGGCGGATACTGTCGGCAGGCAGATCATAGTGACCGCGGGTAGCCAGGGCCGATGTAGTTTCAGTAGCGACGAAAGGATGGCCGGGGTATTTACCCGGCACGGAGTCATATTTCTGCTGGTTGTAATTGAGCCCTATGAGGTCGAGGGCGCCCGAGCGATAGATAAAATTCTTCATGGTGTCGGTCTCGGTAAGCGCCGAGGTGACGGGCCGGGTGTCATCCAGCGCTTTTACGATGGCGGCCAGCTCCCGGGCGATGGGGATACCGCTGCTGTCGAACTGCTCCCTGATCTCATTGCCAATGCTCCAGATCATAACAGAAGGGTGATTGCGGTCGCGCCTGACCTGGTCTTCCAGATCCTTCTTGTGCCACTCCCGGAAATCCACGGAATAATCATACTTGTTCTTTTTCTTCTGCCACATGTCGAAGGCTTCGTCCATCACGATGAATCCCTGCTCATCGCAGGCGTCCAGGAATTCGGGTGCAGGCGGATTGTGCGCGGTCC
>JAMFRX010000121.1 GCA_026224995.1 Puia dinghuensis | reverse complement strand
TTATATTTTTGTGCGACACCATTCATGGTCAGCTTGCTTATTTTTTGGTACCCGATCTCGTTGGGTTGTAGTCGCTGAATGCGGTCGCCAACTTTGTCTTTAAAAAGGTTGAGGGATGTGGATGTATTCATTTGTGCCCGGCTAAGCTGATCCATCATACTGTTGGGCTGAAAAGCGTTCCAGTACAGATGGTAGAACACCTTGTATAAGGTGTCGGGGCTATTGTTGGTATAAGCCAGGGTCTGGCTGCCCGTGAACCGGTTCGTGGTCACATTCATTTCCACGTTCATCGTGTACCTCACCCGCTGCTGCCATCGATCCGGCTGCGCTGTCGCCATGACGTGATACAGCAGCACGATCACGCCAGTAATAATGATTCTCCTTATCATGCTTATCATAATGTATTGTTGTCTTTCAGCAGTTGCCCCTCGCTGCTAAACAAGAGGTTCTTCTTCTGAACACCGCTCTTCGCCACCTGCACGATGTATTGAGGGGTGCTCCCGGGCTGGTATCGGACCGACACATCCCGGATCTCCCAATCCGCGCCGGCATACTTGCTCTTGGAGAACCCGTCTTTTACAGCCGCAGGCAGTGCATCCTTCGATATCTTCTTGGTAGCGCCCTGCCAGTGTCCGTCCTTGTCAAAGCGGGCTGTCACCTTATCCGTGTCCAGCGTGAACACAGCCTGGAAAGCAGATACTTTATCCGTCCAGCTGACACCCGTCGCAGTCGGATACTTGACCTTAAAGCTGTCTGTTACTACTCCAGGCAAAGAACGGAACTGCGCCTGGACACCCGTGGCCATAAACAAGGCTACAAAGGTATATACGAAAAAAAGGGTCTTCTTCATAAAACGTATTTTTAAGTTAATGTTCACATCTTTTGTTGGGGGTCCTTCCGGTTCTAGCTACCGCTTGCCCGCCCTCATTCTTCCGTTTCTCCGCCGTCCTGCCCCTCCTCATCTTCCAGCTCCACGGCTTCCACTATCCTCTTCCCATCCGTCCGTCCTTCCACGACGATCACGATCTCGCCTTTTACCCCTTTCTCCCGGAAATAGTCCGCCACTTCCTGCAGCGAGCCGCGGCGGTTCTCCTCGAACAGCTTACTCAGCTCCCGACTCACGCTGCATCGCCGGTCGGCGCCGAAATACACGGCCAACTCCTCCAGCGTCTTCACCAGCCGCATCGGCGATTCATACAATACGAGCGTCCTGGTCTCCATGGCCAGCTGCTTCAGCATCGATTGCCGCCCCTTCTTGGGCGGCAGAAACCCTTCGAAGGCAAACCGGTTCATCGGCAGCCCGCTGTTCACAAGGGCCGGCACGAAAGCCGTAGCCCCCGGCAGACACTCCACCACCACACCCACCTTTATACACTCCCGAACCAACAAAAAAGCAGGATCGGAAACGCCTGGCGTCCCGGCATCCGTGAGCAAAGCCATTTTCTTCCCTTGCAACAATTGATCCGTAAGATGGTGCAGCACCCGGTGCTCATTGTGCTGGTGGTATGGCGAAAGGGGTTTTATGATAGCGTAATGGTTCAGCAGCCGGGAAGAATTCCGGGTATCTTCTGCGAGGATCACATCCACGCTTTTCAGCACCTCCAGCGCCCTGAGTGTAATGTCCTGCAGATTACCAATGGGAGAAGGAACTAGATAGAGCAAAAAGAAGGGTTTAATTTACAGTTGTCTCAAAGTATTCCATCACCGGATTGGCCAACAGCTTGCGGCCCGCTTCCTCGGCGATCTTCCTGGCCTCATCCGCAGAAGCCGCTTCTATTTGCAGGGAGATGCTCTTTCCGATCCGGACATCGCTCACGCTGCGAATACCAAGATTCTGCAGACCGCCCATCACCGCCTTTCCCTGCGGATCCAGCAATTCTTTTAGCGGCATAACTTTTACCTGAACAGAAAAGGTCATGTAGTCTTATTTTTTTGTTATTGGCCAGACGCCGGGGAACCCGGCGTCCCCCTTTTTTTAGCTGCCAAAGATACGATAATATAAAAAATGAACACCGCCGGCACCGCCAGCCACTTCAAAAAGATTGCCGAAAGCACTGCCAGCCCCACCAGGATCAGCTTAGGCCAGTTACCGCGAACGCTGTAATCCGTAAATTTCAGCGCCATCAGCGGCAGGTTGCTCGTCATCAGCCAGGCCACCACGACGATCAGGCCATATAGCGCCCATTTGTTTCCAATGACGGCCCCCACCATCGGATTGGTAGTATACCAGGAGATCAGCGGCAGCGAGGCGATCAGCATCCCGGCCGCCGGAGTAGGCACCCCCTTGAACCCATATTGCTGGGTCTCGTCGATATTGAACTTGGCCAGCCGGTAAGCAGCCGCACAGGGAAACACCATGGCGGGCAGCAGCCAGATAACCGACGCATCCAGCCCATCCGGCTGTGCCGCAAGGCTCATCCGTAACAGCTGGTAAAGGATCATCCCCGGCGCTACGCCGAAGCTCACCACATCTGCCAGCGAATCCAGCTGCTTGCCCAGGGGCGAGGTCGCCTTAAAGAGCCTCGCGACCAGTCCATCCAGGAAATCTACCAGCCCCGCCAAACCGATGAACAAAGACGCCATCCAGATCTTCTCCGGCATCTCGAGAAAGGGCGACCCATCCGGATTATTCACAAGGACGATGCCATTCTGCAGAATGAAGATGATAGCGATGCATCCGAAGAATAAGTTCAGCAACGTGAACAGGTTAGGAATGCTTTTCATGGCCGAAAATTACTTATTTATTTGTTCATCACCGCTTCTATCTCTTCCACGGTGATGGGTATATTCTTCATTAGGTCTATATTCCCGTCGGCAGTGATCCATACATCATTCTCTATGCGGATGCCCAACTGCTCCTCCTCGATATAAATACCCGGCTCCACCGTTAGCACCATCCCCGCCGCAAAAGGCTCATGCCTCGGCCCCAGATCATGCACGTCGATACCCAAATGATGGGAAACACCGTGATACAGGTATTTGTTGAACGCCGGGTTCTCCGGCGTCTGATTTTTCAGATCGGATTCCGTGAGCAGACCGATTCCCACGAACACCTTACCGGCCTCTTCGCCAAACTGCCGGGCATAGTCGGCAGGCAGAAGCCCCGGCTTCAGAAGGCCCTTGGCATACCGGTGCAGGTGCAAACAGGCATTGTAAACCTCCGCCTGCCGCTTGGTAAAGACGCCATTCACCGGCACCGTCCTCGTCAGGTCCGCGCTATACCCCCCATACTGGGCCCCAAAGTCCATGAGCACCAGCTCCCCGGCCCGGCACTCCTGGTTATTGGCGATATAATGCAAGGTTCGCGCCCTGTCACCGCCCGCGACAATGCTCTCATAAGCCGGCCCGGGACTGCGTCTCGACAAAAACCCCCGGTAGATCTCCGCCTCTATCTCATATTCCATCACCCCGGGCTTGATGAACCCCAGCAGATGCCGGAAAGTGGCCCCGGTGATCTCCGCCGCCTCCTGCATCAAGGCGACCTCCGCCGGCGACTTGATCGCCCGCAATGCCCGCAGGATCGGAGCGCTCCGCCGGTAGCCGTGCAGCGGATATTTCTCCCTCACCTCCTGTATGAACCGGTATTCCCGAGTCAGCAAAGGCCCGCTCCGCCGGTCATTCTCGTTCGTATTGAGGTAGATACTATCAGCCATGTGTATCCATTGTTGCAGCAGGGAAGCCATATTCTCCTGCCACAGGATCGTCGCAATGCCCGAGATCTCCCGGGCTTCTTCCGCACGCAGCCGCCGCCCGTCCCATTTCTCCTTCAGCTCATTCGGCCTCACCAGCGCCAGCACCGCCCTATACTTCGGGTCTGGATGATCCGGGAACAGGATCAGCATGCTGTCCTCCTGCCAGATACCCGAAAGCCAGAACAGGTCGCTGCTCTGCCGGAAAGGATAATGCGCATCCCCATTGCTGGGCATCTCATCATTGCTCACGAAGATGGCAATCGACCGCGCCTCCATCCGGGCCGCGAATCGGGACCTGTTCTCCGTAAATAGTTCCGCATTAACGGGATAATATCGCATACGTTCATTTTTATTCGTCTGTGGCGCCCCGCCCCGTCGGACCTTTCCCGCCGGACCGTAAGCGCGCCTCTGCCTCGCGCGCTTTGTCCGGCTTCCGCCCCTCTGCCTTGGGCGCCGGTCCGACTTCCGCCGGTCCGACTTCCGCCGATCTGCAAATTTATTGAATGATCACTAATTAGCGCTTTTCGGCCAATTCTCTACAAACTAACAATTGTTAGTTTAGCAATATTTTAACCAACCCTGTCCATAATTTAATTTTCTCTAATTTTAGCCCCTTTCCTGGCCTTGCTATAGAAAAATTTAACTTTAGCTTTGTTCCAAACAAACGATTGCCCGCCATGTCAGTGCCTGTTTTTTCCCTTCCGGCCGATCAGCTCGTCCGGCTCGGCTTACACATTGCCGACTCACTACACTACCAGCTTCCGCCGCACAAGCTCGTGCAGCATTGCCTTCGACGGAACGAAGGCACCCTCAGCGACACCGGCGCGTTGGTGATCAACACCGGCGCCTTCACCGGCCGCAGCCCTAAAGACCGCTACATCGTCAGAGATGAGAGCACCGCCGGCGCTATCCATTGGAATGACTTCAACCAGCCAATGGACGAACTGTCATTCAATCGCATCTTCTCGTCGATCGCTACCTGGATCAACAGCCTTCCCGAAGTCTATGTTCGCGACTGCTACGTCTGCGCCGACTCCCGCTTCCGGCTCAACCTCCGGGTCGTCACCGAAACCCCCAGCTCCAGCCTCTTCGCCCATAATATGTTCCTCCGACCCACGGAAGACCAGCTCGAGTCCTTCCGCCCCGACTGGCAGATCATCGCCGCACCCGGCCTCCAGCTCGACCCCGCCCATTGCGGTACGCGTAACCCCAATGCCGTCGTCATCTCCTTCCGCCACCGGCTGATCCTGCTGGCAGGAACAGGCTACACCGGGGAGATCAAAAAGTCCGTGTTCACCATCCTCAATTTCCTGCTGCCCCGGGAAGAAGGCGTCCTCAGCATGCATTGTTCCGCCAATAAAGGACCCAATGGCGATACCGCCATCTTCTTCGGGCTCAGCGGCACCGGCAAGACCACGCTGAGCGCCGACCCCGACCGCAGTCTCATCGGCGACGACGAACACGGCTGGGCCGCCGACAACCTCTTCAATTTCGAAGGTGGCTGCTATGCTAAATGCATCAACCTCCGCGAAGACAAAGAGCCACAGATCTTTCACGCCATCCGGGCCGGCGCCCTGGTGGAGAATACCCGGTTCTTCCCGGACTCCGACCGCATCAATTTCCAGGACGGCTCCATCACGGAGAACACCCGCGTATCCTATCCGTTAACGTATATCAGCAATGCCGCCGAGCCCTCCGTCGGCCCCATTCCCAAAAATATCTTCTTCCTGACCTGCGATGCCTATGGCGTACTTCCGCCCATCTCCCGGCTCACCCCCGGCCAGGCCATGTACCAGTTCATCTCCGGCTATACCGCAAAAGTGGCCGGCACCGAGACCGGTATCACCGAGCCCAAGCCGACCTTCAGCGCCTGTTTCGGCGCGCCCTTCCTCCCGCTTCACCCCGGCCGCTACGCGGAATTGCTGGGCAAGAAGATAAGGCAGCAGGGCGTAAAGGTCTGGATGGTCAATACCGGCTGGTCCGGCGGCGCCTTCGGAAAAGGCAACCGCATCAACCTTGCCTATACCCGCGCCATGATCACCGCCGCCCTCAGCGGCGCCCTGGACAAGGTGTCCTACACGCCCCACCCCATTTTCGGTATGGCCATACCCGCCAGCTGTCCCGGCGTCCCTTCGGACCTGCTGAACCCACGCGATACCTGGCCCGACCCCGCCGCTTATGACGAGATGGCCGGTCACCTGGCCGATTGGTTCCTTAGCAATTTTGAAAAGTATGCCGGGGGGGTTACAGAGGAAATACTGCAGGCTGCACCCACCCCTAAAAGGTCGGGAGATTAAAAAACCAAAAAAAACTACAAGTTTTTTTTAAAAATCAAATAAAATTATAGAACTTGGCGCATCTATTTCAATCGTCTTCGATTGTTTGCCAAAACTAACTCCATCATTTCCTGGTGGGGTTTTCTTTTTACGCCATTCCGGCCGCCGCACCATCCGCACGCGATCCCCGGGCGCCAGCTCCCCTAGAACAACCCATACAGCTGCGAGTCGATCCTAGTGATGATCTCCCCCAAATGCTCCTCATTCTCCGGGAACTTATTCTTGTCGATATCTACGATCAGCAAAGGCCCCTCTTTATACCCCTCTATCCATTTATTGTAAAAATCGTTTAGCCTTTTTAGATAGTCCAGCCGGATATTCTCCTCGTATTCCCGGCCCCGCTTCTGGATCTGCGCTACCAGCGTCGGCACCGAAGCCTGAAGATAGATCAGCAGATCCGGCGGCTGCACCATCCGCTTCAGGGTCTGGAAGAACTGAAAATAGTTGTTGTAATCCCGCTTGCTCATCAAGCCCATCTCATGCAGGTTGGGCGCAAAAATATGCGCATCCTCATAGATGGTGCGGTCCTGGATCACCGTCTCGGTGCCGCTATGGATCTCCAGCAGCTGATTCAGCCGGCTGTTGAGGAAGTAGATCTGCAGGTTGAAGCTCCAACGCGGCATATCCTCATAGAAATCGTTCAGGTAGGGATTGTGGTCCACGTCTTCAAACTGCGGGATCCACTTGTAATGCTTACTCAGCATCTCTGTCAGGGTGGTCTTTCCGGCGCCGATGTTTCCTGCGACGGCAATGTGCTTCGGCTTCTTATTCTTGGTCATAGTTAGAACGTTCGAAAAATGATAATCAATAATAAACCAGCCCTATAGCCTCCTTCGCCAATCCAATCGTCACCTGCGCATTGGCCCTGGCCTTGACAGCTCCCTGCTCCATCACCCGGCGCAGATAGGCATCGTCATCCTGGATCGCCGCCGCCCGCTCGCGTATCGGCGCAATGAACTTCACCATCCCCTCCGCCAGCTCTTTCTTCATATCCCCATAACGGATAGTACCCGCCATATAGTGCGCCATAAACACCTCCACCGTCTCTTCCGGGGCCACCAGTCGCAGCAGCTGAAATAGATTGCCTATCGACTCCGGCATAGGCGAACCCGCCTCCGCGCCGCTGTCCGTCTTGGCCTTCATGACCTTCTTGCGGATCGTCTCATCGTCGTCAGCCAGGTATAAGGTCGCATTCTGATTCTCGCTCTTGCTCATCTTGCCGGCGCCATCCAGGCTCGGCACCCGCGCCAGGTTCTCCCCGAAGTTAAAGGCATAGGGCTCCGGAAAGACTTCGCCAAAGCGTTTGTTAAAACGGATGGCAAAATCCCGCGCGATCTCCAGGTGCTGTTCCTGGTCCTTGCCCACCGGCACCAAATGAGCCCGTTGTAGCAGGATATCCGCAGCCTGCAGTACGGGATAGGTCAGCAGACCAGCATTTATGTTTTGCGGCTGCAGCCTGATCTTATCTTTGAACGTAGGCGTCTTCTCCAACTCGCCCACTTTAGCCAGCATGTTCAGGAACAAATACAATTCAGTCGTCTCAGGCACATGGCTCTGACAATAAAAAGCCACCCTATCCGGATCGAGCCCGCAGGCGATGTTCTCCGCCATCACCCGCCGCACATGCCCCTTGAGCTCTTTTGTCTCATTCAGCGTGGTCAGGGCATGCAGGTCGGCTACCATAAAATAACAGGTATACTCATCCTGCATCCGAACATAATTGCGCACCGCACCGAAATAATTCCCCAAGTGCAGAAACCCCGTTGGCCGGATGCCACTCATGACGATTTCTTTCTTTTTTTCCATATGATATGACCGCCCTAACTGACAAATCGCCAACGGCGACTTTGACGGAAGCGCGAAGATAGCTATTTTTGTCCCAAAGCACTTGCATGGAAGTCAATGACGCATTGATCGATAATCTTTCCAATCTGGCCCGGCTGGAATTTAATGCTGCTGAAAAGGAAGGCATTAAAAATGATCTGCAGCGGATGATCCATTTTGTGGAAAAGCTCAATGAGCTCGATACCACCGGCATAGAACCCCTCCTGCACATGAGCCCCGAGACCAATGTCCTCCGGGACGACATCCTCCGGGGGTCGGTCAGCCGCGAAGAAGCCCTGGCTTCCGCACCAGCCACCGATGGCAAGTATTTCGAAGTCCCGAAAGTCATCCGAAAATAGTCCGAAAACAATGGCAGTACCCCCTATCATACACCTCGAGGAGATCCGTAAAAGCTATCTCATGGGCAAGCAGGCCCTCCCCGTCCTGAAGGGCGTCTCCCTGGATATCTTCAAGAACGAATACGTCGCCCTGATGGGGCCTTCCGGCTCGGGCAAGAGCACCCTCATGAATATCCTGGGCTGCCTCGACACGCCTACCGCCGGGGCCTATGTCCTCAATGGACAGGACGTCAGCCGGATGTCCGACGACCACCTCGCCGATGTCCGCAATATCGAGATCGGCTTCGTCTTCCAGCAATTCAACCTGCTGCCCCGGCTAACCGCCGCGGAAAATGTCGCCCTGCCCCTGGTATACGCCGGAGTCCCCCGCAAAGAACGCATGGAAAGGGCCTTGGCGGTGCTGGAAAAGGTCAGCCTCGCCGACCGAAGCCACCATAGACCCAACGAGCTCTCCGGCGGCCAGTCCCAACGCGTGGCCATCGCCAGGGCCCTCATCAACAATCCCTCCCTCATCCTGGCCGACGAACCTACCGGTAACCTGGATTCCAAGACCTCCATAGAGATCATGGACATTTTTTCCAGCATCCAGGCCGGCGGCAATACCGTCGTCCTCGTCACCCACGAAGAAGACATCGCCAACTACGCTTACCGCATCGTACGGCTACGCGACGGGGTAATAGAAAGCGACCGGCGGCGCGCAACCGCTGCAGTCACCCAGTAGTCATAACCCCATTCTACCGCCATGGCTATTAAGATCTATACAAAAACAGGCGATAAGGGAACTACCGCCCTCATCGGCGGAACAAAAGTCCCCAAAAGCCACCTCCGCATCGAATCCTATGGGATAGTCGACGAGCTCAACTCTTTCATCGGGCTGCTCAACGACCAGATGGGTATCGCCGCCAGGAACGCCTCCGCCCTGGCCGCCCTCAACAGCCGGACCAACCGCGATACCAGCCCCGCAGCTCTCGACGCCGGCCACCCTGACTCTGCGAGTACCCACCCCACGCCCCCCGACTTCGAGCTCACCCGCTCCTACCTCCTGGAGATCCAGGACCGCCTCTTCACTATCGGCTCCTCCCTTGCCTGTGACCCCGAAAAAGAACCCAAGCTCAAGATCCCCGACCTGCAAGAAGGTGACCTAACCTTCATGGAAGACCAGATCGACCAAATGGAATCCATCCTCCCCCCCATGAAATCCTTCCTGCTCCCCGGCGGTCATATAGCCGTCTCCACCGCCCACATCGCCCGCTGCGTCTGCCGCCGCGCCGAAAGGGCCTGCGTCCGCCTCCAGGAAGCAGGGCTCTTCGTCGAACCCCTCGTCCTGCGCTATCTCAACCGTCTTAGTGATTATTTTTTCGTGCTGGCCCGGTATACGGCGCACCTGCTCGGGGTCGCAGAGATCCCGTGGAAGCCACGGGTCTAACAGCCTGTCCTCGCCATTTGCCCTGTGCCTGCCCCTGCCATTTACGATGCCTGCCTCCTGGCCGCAGCCCAATAGTCGGCTGGCTATCAATTATTTACAATCAACCCATCCTTCATATGCAGTATCCTGTCGCTCATCTGAGCCAATTCCTCATTATGGGTAACGATTAAAAAAGTCTGCTTGAACCTGTCCCGCAGATCGAAGAACAGCCGGTGCAGCTCCTTGGCATTCGCCGTATCCAGGTTGCCTGTCGGCTCATCCGCAAAGATGATATCAGGCCGGTTGATCAGCGCCCGCGCCACCGCTACCCGCTGTGCCTCCCCACCCGAGAGAGCCCCCGGCTTATTCTCCTTGCGATGTCCCACCCCCAGCACATTCAGCAGGTCCAGGGCCTCCTCCTCCACTTCCCGCTTGCGCCGCCCCGCGATCCAGCCCGGAATGCACACATTCTCCAGCGCGCTGAACTCCGGCAATAAGTGATGGAACTGAAACACAAAACCGATGTGCTTATTGCGGAAAGCCGCCAGCGGCCGCCCCTGCAGCCGGTGCAGCTCCTTATCCTGTAAGACGATCGCCCCCTTGGCCGGCTCGTCCAGCGTACCCAGGATATGCAGCAAAGTGCTCTTGCCGGAGCCCGAAGGGCCTACGATGCTCACGATCTCGCCTTTTTTTATATTTACGTCCACCCCCTTCAAAACCCAAAGATCCCCGTAATATTTCTCTATTCCCTTGGCTGTTAACATACTATTTGATTAATCAGGACGTTCTCAGCAACGTGTTGCGGTAAAAAAATAATGCAAAGGTAATTTTTTTACCGCAACACACACATTGTCAGCACTCTCGGCCTTTAGGGCCTCGTGTGCGGGCTGGACTCCGCCCAGCCTGGTTCGCTGTAAACGCATAGTACAAACGTACAGGTTACGGCTCATATCCAAAGAATTGGGAAGGAGAAATTTGGTAAAATCATTTTAAAAATTACTTTTGCGGAAAATTAAGAACGATGTTTTGGACACTTGAATTAGCCAGCTACCTGGAAGATGCCCCCTGGCCGGCTACGAAAGACGAGCTGATAGACTATGCAATACGTTCCGGTGCTCCCATCGAAGTAGTGGAAAATTTGCAGGAGCTGGAAGATGAGGGAGAGATCTACGAAGGGATAGATGACATCTGGCCGGATTATCCCAGCCAGGAGGATTTCTTTTTCAACGAAGACGAATACTGAATATATAAGTGGCGCTCCTGGGGAGCGCCACTTGCTTTATGCTATTTCTCCATCTGATCGATCACCCCCTGGGTAACGCCGGAAAACGAGAACCCGCCATCATGGAAAAGGTTCTGCATCGTTACCATCCTGGTGAGATCGCTGAATAAGGTGACGCAATAGTCCGCACACTGGTCACCCGTCGCATTGCCCAAAGGGCTCATTTTCTCTGCATAGGTAATGAATCCATCAAACCCTTTCACCCCACTGCCAGCTGTCGTCCGGGTCGGCGACTGACTAACGGTATTGACCCGCACCTTCTTCTTCATTCCATAGTAATAGCCAAAGCTCCGGGTCACGCTCTCCAGCAAGGCTTTCGCATCCGCCATTTCGTTGTAGTCCGGGAAAACACGCTGGGCGGCGATATACGTCAAGGCCACCACGCTCGCGCCCTCGTTAAGCGCATCCAGGTCCCAGGCAGTCCGTAACACCCGGTGCAGGGACATCGCCGAGATGTCCAGCGTCTTCTTATTCCATTCGTAGTCTATCTCGGTATAGCTCTTTCCCTTCCGCATATTCAGGCTCATCCCTATGGAATGCAACACGAAATCGATCCCGCCGCCAAAATGCTTCATCGATTCCTCGAAAAGTTTTTTCAGGTCGTCCATATTCGTCACATCGGCGCCGATCACCGGAGCCTGAACCGCTTCCGCCAGCTTGTTGATCTCGCCCATCCGCAACGCCACAGGCGCATTCGACAGCACCAGCTGCGCGCCTTCGGCATGACATTTTAAAGCCGTCCTCCAGGCGATGGACTTTTCATCCAATGCTCCGAATATGATCCCTTTTTTCCCTTTAAGCAGGTTGTATGACATAGATTGAATTTTTAACTTCAGTAATTTCCCGCCAAATATAGCCCATTCACCATTTATCGCCCAAACATCCTCACTACTATACCTACCACCAGCACGGTATACACGATCACCAACACGAAATTTGTAAGGAGGAAAAGAAAGAACCGCCCCGCATTCTCCCTGGGCCGCACTACCCGCTGGAGCCACCTGTTAAGATAATATACCGGAACCATCGACAGTATAAGGATCAGCAATATGAGCAATGATCGTAGTCTCATGACAACACCATCTCTCTTGCGTTCTCTAACGCCGCCGCCGTCGGTTTCTCTCCGCTCAGCATCTGGGCAATGGCGGTTATCCTTTCTTCCTGACCGAGTATCCGTATATTGGTTTGGATGGATTCGCCACGCGCAACTTTATATACAAAATAGTGGGCGTCGGCCTTCCCGGCGATCTGTGGTTGGTGGGTGATGCAGATCACCTGCCGCCGCTTCGCCAGGTTCTTCAGAATGATGCCTACCTGTTTAGCGGCCTCACCGGAAATACCGGTGTCTATCTCGTCAAAGATCAAGGTGGGCAGATCGATGGACTCGGCCACCAGGGATTTAATGCAGAGCATCAGCCGGCTCAGCTCACCGCCGGAGGCAACCTTGCGGATAGGCTCAAACCGGTTGCTCTTATTGGCGTCGAACAGGAACTCAATAGCATCCATACCCGAGGCATTGAGCTCCCCCGGCTCCACCTGCACCTTTAGCCGGGCATTGGGCATGCCTACCTGCTTTAGCAGCTTATTCACCTGTTCCTGCAGCTTCTCCGTCTGCGCGTGGCGACCCTTTGAAAGCGCAGTGGCCTTTTTCTTCGCCTCCTGCAAGAGACGCTGCGCTTCTTTCTCCCCGGCTGCAATGCTCGCATCCACCTGTAGCGAATCCTGCAGCTTATGCTCCAGCTGCCGCAAGCTTTCCAACAATCCTGCCGTCGTCTGCACGCCGTGCTTTTTCATCAGCCTGTAGCCCATGGACAGCCGCTCGTTGATGTCTTCGATCCGGCGCGGATCATGGTTCACCTGGTCGCTGATCCGCTCGATCTCCTCCCCGACATCCTGCAATTCTATCTGTGCCGAAGACATCCGCACCGACAACGCAGACAGCTCCGGATGATAGGCCGAAAACGCTTCCAACATGTGCTGCAGCACCTTGAGCTGCCGTACTATGGGCTGCTCGCCTTCCTGCAGATCGTAGTATATCTTCGACAAAGCCGTTTTTATACCCTCCGAATTGTTCAGCAGCTTGAGCTCCTGATCCAGCTCCTCCAATTCATTGTCCTTGAGCGCGGCTTCGTTCAGCTCGTCGAAAAGGAATTTATTGTAGTCGAACGCCGCAGTGAATTGCGCTTGTTGCTCCCGGAGCGTGGCCAGCTCCCGCGATGCCGCCTGCCATTCCCGGTAGTTGACCTGGTAATTGCTCAATGCCCCGCCTTGCCCGGCCAGCGCATCCAGCACCTCCCGCTGGAAATCGGATTCACCCAGCTCCAGGGTATCAAACTGCCTGTGCAGGTCTACCAGCAAAGAGCTCAGCTTGCGCAGCTGCTCCAGATTCACCGGCGTATCGTTCACGAAGGCCCGGGATTTTCCGGAAGGTGCGATCTCCCGCCGGATGACGACTTCGTCTTCCGCATCGAGGTCGTTGGTCTTGAAAAAATCAAGCACGGTCTTCCTGCCGCCCACGACGAACACCCCTTCTACCACACATTTTTTATCTCGTTGTAACAATACCGCCATATCGGCACGGTCACCCAGGATCAACGACAGCGCACCCATAAGGATACTCTTACCGGCGCCCGTCTCACCCGTGATGACATTCAACCTTTGGGAAAAGTCGATGCTGAGCGCATCGATGATCGCATAATTCTGTATTTGTATCCTTTGTAGCATAACCGCCCGGCAATTTAGGTATTTCACTCATATGCCCCCACACAAAATTCCCACATCTGATGGTCTCCCGCCGGGCGTCTGGGCTCTCGATGGCTGAATGATCCCCTACTCCCCCTTGCACCGGGCGATCCCCGCCTTCGCACGCTGATCCAGCGAATTCTTATAATCGTGGTCTTTCATTCCGAGACATTGTTCAAAAAAGGCGATAGCCCTGGGCTTATCCCCGCGCCGCTCGTAAATATAGCCGGCTTGCAGCGCCGCCCGGGCGGCATAATATTCTTTCAGCTGCATACCCGTCCCGATGGTGGTGGTATAGGCGCCGACGGCTTCATCCTCCTTGCCCAACCCATCATAGATGCGCCCCAGCCGGTAAGCATATTCACACCGGTCTACCGGGTCCACGAAATTCGCGCTGCTCATCCCCTGCAGCCCCTGTAACGCTTCGGGATAATAGCCGCCATCGGTCAGCAGCCGCGCCTTCAGCAACGCCTTGTTCGGCCACTTTCCACTCCGCGCCTCTTTGATCGCCTGCCGGTCGGCATCTGCCTCGGCCGTCCCTTTCTGCAAAACCAGCACCCGGCAACTGTCGGCCCGGGACGTCTCCCCCTTTAGATAATAATACCAGCTCAGCTTCTGCAGCACGTCCTTTACATAGAACTGCCCCTTAAAGCGGTGAAGGAACCGCTCCAGGTAGAACGCGGCATCCGGCTCCAGATGATTTAAGCAGGCATAGCCCATCTCCATATCCCATACCGGCATGTCCAGATAAGCCGGCGAAGGATTCATCTGGCGAATGATCTGCTGGGCCAGCGCCGAACGCTGATCGTTGAGACACAGGTTGGCATACAGATAAGTAAAAAGATGATTGTTGCGAACGTCCAGCTGATGCTGCCGGATAAAAGTGAAGACCTCTTCATGCTTGTTCTGAATATAGAACTGCAGATAGAGGTAATAAAAAAGCGCCTCGTCCCGGTACAGTTTCGCAAAAGCGTCGTCTCCAGAAAAAAAATGTCCGAGCTTTTGCATTCCGCCAAGCACGTTTCCCTTGATGCCCAACAGGCTGCTCAGCCATTTATAGCCGTCCGGGATAGTCCCGGCGACCACCTCCATGGTCCCTGTGAGCATCGTTGCCGGCAAAAAAGCGGGAAAAGCCTTTAGACATTCCCTACTCTGCAGGAAGCTCCGGCGGAAATCCCAGGCCGCATCCCAATTGTCTCCGAATTTTATTTTAATGGCCGCCCATTGAAAATGGATAACCGACCGGGTGAACAGATTGAAAGGGGAGGACTCAGGGCCCTCGCTCATCAATTCGAGCCTGCGGTCCAGCCGGCCCTTCCAGGCGGCATATTGCGCCGCATCTTCGTTAAAGAAAAGTTGAAAAAAATCGATGTAGTTATCCAGGAAATAAGGGATCAGGTTGTTGGGATCCCTTTTCTTCTCCGCCTCCAGCAACCGGCTGCCTTCTTCCAGCCTAAGCTGGATAATGGCCTGGTATGCGTCCTGGCAATTGCCATTCAGATCATAATGCTTTTGTCCGATGCCCGGCACAGGAAGGAACAAGCAGCAAAAGCAGACTATCCGGGCTGACCTTGCAACGAAGCTGACATTTGCGACTTTGTCTCGCTTATTTAACTTCGATGGCGTCATTAAGCTCATTGTCCACCAGGATCCGGCCGCAGTTTTCGCAGACGATGATCTTCTTACGCTGGCGGATCTCGCTCTGACGCTGAGGGGGAATGGCATTGAAGCAGCCGCCGCAGGCATCACGCAACACAGGCACTACAGCCAGGCCATTGCGGTAGTTGCCGCGAATGCGGTCGTAGGAGTGCAGCAGCCGGGGCTCCACTTTCTCCCGGGCTTCCGTGGACAGCTTGGTAAAATGTTTCTCTTCTTTTTCGGTAGTGGCAATGATCTTGTCCAGCTCGTCCTTCTTATTCTTCAGCACGGCTTCTTTAGTGCCGATATTCTTCTTGGCCTTTTCGAGAAGCTGCACCTTTTCGGCGATCTCCTCATTGGCGTCCTTAATATGCTTTTCAGCCAGCTTGACTTCCAGCTGCTGCATCTCGATCTCTTTGTTGATCGCTTCGAACTCGCGGCTGTTCTTGACGTTCTGGCTCTGCTTGTCGTATTTTTTTATCAGCGTGTCGGCCTCTTTGATGACTTCCTTCTTCTGGTTGATGAACTCCTGAATGCCGTTGATCTCCTCTTCCACGCGGGTCTGGCGGGAATGCAAGCCGGTGATCTCGTCTTCCAGGTCGCTGACTTCCATCGGCAGCTCACCTTTCAGGATCTTGTACTCGTCCAACTTGGATTCGACTTTCTGAAGTGTCACTAAGGAAGTGAGCTTTTCTTCGACGGAGAATTCTTTTACGCTTGACATATTATATTAATAATAGTTTACCGGATTTGTTTTAACATCCGATTTGAGGACCGCGAAATTACTAAATCTTTTCCGCAAAACCTCAAAAAGCAAGTCCACAGTGAATTGTTCGCTCTCAAAATGACCGATGTCGGCTACCACCATCCCGTCATTTGCGTCGAAAAACTCATGATATTTAACATCCGAAGTGATATAAAAGTTGGCCCCGGCAGATAAAGCTTTGGAAATCAGAAAACTACCAGAACCGCCGCACACAGCCACCCGCTTTACCGGCCGCCCTGTAAGCCGGGTATGACGCACCACAGGCACAAGGAAAGCTTCCTTTATCCGCTCTAAAAAGGATTTTTCATCTACTGCTTCTTCCAGCTCCCCGATCAACCCCGATCCTACACCCGGATGCGCATTGGCCAGGGGTACCAGGTCATAGGCTACCTCCTCATAAGGATGAGCGGCGACCATGGCTGTGACTACCTGCCGGCCCAGATACGCAGGTAGGATCACCTCCAGCCTGGCCTCTTTTTCGCTATGGCGGGCCCCGGGCTGGCCAACGAAGGGCTGGGTGCCTTCCCCACCCTTGAAGGTTCCTGCCCCCTCTACCGCATAGCTGCATTCACTGTAGCCGCCGATATTCCCGGCGCCGGCGGCAAAAACCGCTGCCCTTACCGCCTCCAGGTGGTCCACAGGCACAAAGCAATAAAGCTTCTGCAGCACCCCTTCCCGGGGCAATAACGGCCTTCCCCCAATGATGCCCAGCTTCTCCGCTATCCGGCCGTTTACACCCCCATCCAGCACGTTATCCAGCTGTGTATGGATGGCATAGATAGCAATATCCGCCTTGATAGCGGCTATCACGGTCTGCTCTATATAGTTCCGGCCGGTGAGCCCCTTGAGACCCTTGAAAATGATCGGATGATGCGCCACGATGAGGTTGCAACCCCGCGCAACGGCCTCCTTTACCACCTCTTCCGTGGTATCCAGCGTCGTCAGGATGCCCGTACACTCCCAGGACCCGCTCCCCGTGAGCAGGCCCGTATTATCGTAAGACTCCTGGTAGGCCGGCGGAGCCAGCGCCTCCAGCAAGCCGGCAATAGCGGAAATTTGCATAGGAACTATTGTATGATCTGCTCTACATGGCTCAATTTGCCATCTTCGTTAAACCCCTCCAGCACGACCCTCATCTTCTTGGTGATATCGTTATTGAAGAAATCAATGCTTATCTGCTTCTTGTCCTTATCCGTCAGGACATAAGGCTTCCAATACAGGGTGGTCCTAAGGTCTTCGGCTTCATTAAGAGGTGAATTCTCCAGGTAATTGGGACTATAGAATTCCTTGGACGCGGAGTAGCCGATCAGGATCGCCCGGTCAAGCCCCTTCCAGCTGGGATCGTCGCCCTTCTTTTCGTCACCGCCCTTCTTGGTATAGATGGCGATCACCCCGCCTGAGCCGCCTCCGAAGCCGACGCCCGACCCGGGACGAAATACCTTGACCAGGGCGATATCGGTGACCGGCGTGCTTTGCAGCTGCTGGGCATCGGTTTGCATCTCGTTGAGATAAAGGCTCGGCTTACCGCCTCTCCAGCTCAGTGAAGGAGCGCCCCCGGGCCCGTTGCCCGGCGTGATCTGCAAGCCTGCCACCTTTCCCTGCAGGTAAGTAAAGATATCCGGCATGGCCGAGGCCAGCGGATCATTGATCAGGTCGAATTTATAGGAGTCCCCGCCGGCGAACATCCCCGATGCATACCGCTCGTCCATCTTCTCGAGGTCCGTCTTTACATGAGCCTTCACCGTCGCAGCCGCCAGCGTCTGAACCTTTTGGCCCTCTACGGGCTTCGCCCGGGCCTCTTCCTGCACAATATACCTGTTGCGCCGCAGGTAAGCGGAGTCTTCAGCGGTCCAGCCTTCGAAAGCGGTAGAGAGCGGCCGGGCTACGCGCCAACCTTTGTACAGCCCGGTATTGAAGGTCACCGCCGCCTGGTTGGATAAGGCCTTATTCACATTGAACATATAATAGGCCTTTGCCGTATCGTAGAAGACAAGCCCCGTCACGCCGAATTTGGTTCCGGTAAGATGCGGCACCGAGAGCATCTGCGTAGAAGAGTCCTTCTTGTTCAGTATGACATTCAGGGACTCGTCCTTGCTGATCTTGTAGGGATCGACACCCAGCACCTCCACCAATACGGAAAGATAGTCCTGGTCGCGGTTCTTGATCACCGGGACCTGCTCACGCGCCAGCGCATCCCATTTAAAACGGCGCCACCCGTGCGTCATCATCACAAGGTCCAGCTGGCCGGCAAGGCTATCTGCTGTGCTTGCAAAATAATAAGCAGGGTGATGCACATATCCGCGGATCTCCCCCGTCAGCAAAAGCCGGGATACGATGTTGTCATCTCCGGGAAACTCCCCATCGGCAGTGGCATCCGTCACCGAAAGACTGAGATTGCTCCGCATAGTATCCGGTACATCGATGACGAGGCTGTTCTTTCCCCGATGGGCCATGCTCTTCTGGCTTACCTCGACCTCGGGTCTGAACAGGAACTCATGGTTATTGATGAATACGACCCTTTCGGCCACGGGTGCCATTTCCGAGTTGAACACGGTCAGCTCGAGGACTCCGCTGGGCAGCTGGCCCGTAGGGATGGTGCCGCCGCTCATAAAGTTATCTTCTAAATTGATCTTGGCCTTATACACCAGGTGCTGGTGCATGTGGGCAATAATGGTAAGATGCTTGAGCTCCGGGCCTCCATCCGCGGAACGCGCCACGGAGAAAAGGACTTTCTGGTTGCCGGGAATGGCGCGCACCACCGACCCAATGGCCTTCACCTGCGGCAGACCCGTCCGATGCTCGATCCCCCGTTCATCCAGCCACACGGCTGTAAGCGAATCACCCTTGTCCGGCGTCAGCAGGAACTTTCCCATCCCGTCATGCTCGGAATTGAAGCTCAGCAGGTCCTTCCCGCTCTTGTCCTGCACGGTCCCCTTGATATTCACGGGCAGCCCAAACTGGTCGTCGGCCTTGAAAGCGACCATGCTCTCTACACCGGCTACCAGGTCTCCCCCCTCGGGGAAAAACTGTATCCGGGCCTGACGCATAATGAGCGTCACCGTCCCCGAAGAGTCCAGCTTCTTATCGTAAATGCGGATATCCTTCTCAAAATAAAAAGTCGTATCGAAATTCGTCATCCACGTGGTATAGGCCCGGACATGAAGGTGCCTGGCATTTAAATTCTTGGGCAGATCGAAGTTGCCCGCCGTGCTCGACTCGGAAATGGGATAGACCTTTCGCTGAAGGATGGCGCCGGAACCATCGGACAGCTCGGCAAAGAAATTTTTGCTGATCAGGCTGGGATCGGCCCCGCTGAAAACATAAGCCTTGAACCAAACGGTCTCCCCAGCCGTATAAAGGTTCTTGTCAAACTGAACATAGACCTTCTCCTGCGGATAGTTATTGGCGTAAACGGTCATCATGGAATCGAGCTTCTGTGCATGTAGTAATACAGGAAGCAGCAAAACCGGAATGATTGGAAATAAGCAACGAATTTTCTTCATACAGTAAATATCTAGAATAATGACAATGCAATCCGCAAAAACTACTTAAAATGGGCTTAATTTCGGAATGTTTTGGAATTTAAGCGAAGAAAAAAATGTTAAAATGATATTAACAAAGTCATCGAAGGACCTTTACGCCGAATATACTGATCGTATGCAAAAAATAGCCGATGTAAAATATTCAGCGGCTGTTCTGCAGTGGGACCAGGAGACCTATCTTCCCGCAAAAGGAGCGGAATTCCGGGGACGGCAGCTCGCCACGCTCTCGGAGATCGCTCATCAATGGCTCATCGAACCTTCGCTGGGCCAGCTTCTTCAAGACCTGAACGGCCGGGGCGACCTGCAGGAAGATGAGCGGCGCAACGTAGAGCTTAGTTTGGAAGACTATGAGAAACAAAAGAAATTCAGCGCAGCCTTTATCCGCCGACTTAGCGAAGCCACATCCCATAGCTTCCACTCCTGGCTGCAGGCGCGGTCCGCCAACTCCTTCGCACTGTTCCAAGACGACCTCCAGCAGCTGGTGCAGCTAAAAAAAGAGGAGGCGGAGCTGGCCGGTTACGAAAACCATCCCTACAACGCGTTGCTGGACCAATATGAAAAAGGGGCGACGGTGACTCTTTTAGACAAGGTCTTCGCCGAAGTTCGCATCCCCCTGAAAGACCTGCTGGACAAGATCGCCAACCGGCCAACCATCGACGATAGCTTCCTGCGCGGTGACTTTCCCCGCCAGCCCCAATGGGACTTCGGCATGGAACTGATCAAGCAGCTTGGCTTCGATTTCAAAGCGGGCCGCCAGGACCTGTCCGAGCACCCCTTTACTACCAGCTTCAATAGCTTCGACGTCCGGATCACTACCCGCGTCGACGAGCACGATTTCAATCACATGACCTGGAGCTGTATACACGAGACGGGACATGGCCTTTACGAACAGGGACTTCCCCCCGTTTACTACGGGTTGCCCCTGGGTGAATATGCCTCGCTCAGCATCCACGAATCGCAGTCCCGCCTTTGGGAGAACAATGTGGGCAGAAGCCTCAACTGGTGGAAGTCTGTTTACCCCCGCCTGCAGGCGATCTTCCCCTCCCAGCTAAAAGCCATCTCCCTTCAGCAGTTCTACCAGGGGATCAACAAGGTGGCGCCCTCCCTCATCCGCACGGAAGCGGATGAAGTATCCTATCATTTTCATGTGATGATCCGCTACCAACTGGAGAAAAAGCTGCTGGACGGCAGCCTCGCCGTGGTCGATATCCCCGCCTGGTGGAACGAAAGCTATAAAACCTGGCTGGGCGTCACCGTACCGGATGACAAAAAAGGCTGCCTGCAGGACGTCCATTGGAGCCATGGCAGTTTCGGCTATTTCCCGACCTACAGCTTGGGCAGCTTCTATGCCGCCCAGATGTTCTCAGCCGCTGAGGATCAGCTACCTGGACTGCACGAATCCATAGGGGAAGGCCAAACCGCGCCCCTGCTGGCCTGGCTCCGCCAAAACATCCACCGCCATGGCCGCCGCCTTACCAGCGAGGAGCTTTGCCTCCAGGCGACGGGAAAAACCTTGGAAATCAAGTATTTTCTGGACTATTTGTTTGATAAATACAAGAATATTTACAAATTTTGATATATCAAGCAAATCGATAGCCTATGAAGCCCTTGTTTCTACTGATCCTCCCTGCCTTGTTCTTTACCTCCTGCAAGAAATATATCCAGAAGAAGGAACAGCAGGCCGTAACTTCGGCCATAACGGACGGCCAATGGGCCGTCTCCGGATATGTACAAAATGACAGTGACATTACTGCCGCTTTCTCAGGTTATCTCTTTAAATTTGACGCTGATAACACCGTGACGGGGACCAAAGGCACCCTATCGTCGGTTGGTCAATGGTCGGATAATATCATTACCCGCACCATCACCGCCAATTTTCCAGGAGCTTCCGCGCCCCTGGTTTATTTGAATGAGACCTGGACGATCACAGACAGTTATACGGATAGTGTCTCCGCAAAAGTCACCGACACCGTAAACCATACAACCGATATCCTGCAGCTGAAAAAACAATGACCCTTCCGTCCCCTTAGAAGACCCTCGGATCCCCTATTCAATAGCCTTCAGCCTTGGGCTGACGAATGACCGACTATTCCATTACCTAAACGATCTTTTCGTTGAGAAGAAGACTGTTCGTATTCTGCTTTCTCTGTCTGCTTGGGTTGGCGAACGCCCAGGCGCAGTTGCCAGGCACTGATTTTTCCGCTTCCCCGACATCCGGCTGCGGTCCCCTGAGCGTTCAATTCAAAGACCTTACGACAAATAACCCGACGTCCTGGAGCTGGGATTTCGGCAACGGCCAGCAATCCAGACTCCAAAATCCTGCTGTCACCTTTGGCAGCACCGGGTCGTACACCGTTACCCTGATCGCCACGAACGCCGCCGGCTCCGCCGTCATGCGCAAAACAGGCTATATCAACGTCGCTCCTCCTCCTGACCCCCATTTCACATCCAACCTGACCCTGGCTTGCGCCCCCGCCAACATTCAGTTTACCGACCAGTCTGTGGCCGGACAAGGCACCATTACCTCCTGGCTATGGGACTTCGGCGACGGCACCACCTCGACCCAGCCAGATCCTTCCCATACCTATACGCAAACGGGCTATTACAGTGTCAGCCTCAAAGTGACCAATTCCGGCGGATGCTCCCAGATCTCCGGTGCTTCCCGCTACCTGCGTATCGTCCAGGGCGTCCAGCCAAATTTCGACTGGGATCAGATCTCTACCTCCTGCGTGGCGCCCTATATCGTGAATTTCACCAACCAGACCTCCGGCCCCGGCAACCTGACCTATAGCTGGTCCCTGGGCACCAATGCCATCCCTGCCAATTCCACCGATACCAACCCGGCCAATGTGACCTATCCTACGAGCGGCAGCTATACCGTGAACCTCCAGGTCAACAGCAGCCTTGGCTGCAGTAATTCGATCCAGAAGACCGTGTCCTTCGGGAGCAATAGCGCAGTGATCAATGGTCCCGGCGTAGTCTGCGTGAATACCCCGGCCAGCTTCTCCAACGGGTCCACACCACTCCCTACCACTACTACCTGGAGTTTCGGCGACGGCACCGGCGCTACCACCAATACCGCTTCCAAAACCTATAGCGCCACCGGCACCTATAACGTGAAGCTGGTGAATAAATACAGTACCTGCGCGGACTCTACTACGGTGAGTGTGCAGGTGGGGCACCCGCCTGTGCCGGCCTTTACCTACAACCCAGTCCCGGCGTCGGCCTGTAAGCCCACGCTTACGGTCAACTTCACCAACAATACCACCCCCGCCCCCACGACCCAACTATGGGACTTCGGCGATGGCCAGACATCTACCGCCCCAAACCCATCCCATAACTATACGACCACCGGCTCCTTCAATGTAAAGCTCACCGTCACAGGAGCCGGCTCCTGCGACAGCTCGCTTACCCAAACCGCAATCGTAAAAGTGCTGGCCCCTACCGTCACCATCAACAATGCCAACGGTCTGGGCTCCTGTGTAAACGGAACCGGCGCCGAGAGCATAGTAAAACCTACCGCAAACGTAGTTTCCCCGGACCCCGTGGCCTCCTATGCCTGGACCGCCCCCGGCTCCAACGAGGGCAGCTCAACTTCCGCCAATCCCAGCTTCACCTATAATGCCTCCGGCTCCTATACCATTAGCGTGACAGTCACCACTGCCGGCGGCTGCACCTCCGCCTCGGCTACCAGCTCCGTCACGATCGGCACCAGCGTCCCGGCCGACTTTACGATCAGCCCGCCCGGCCCGATCTGTGGAAATAATCTGGTCACCTTCACAGCGAATAACGCTCCAGGGGTCGGCAGCACCCTGCAATGGATCTTCGGCGATGGGACCGAAACTGGCCAAAATATTACGCTCGTCGCCACGCATACCTATAAAACGATCAATACCACTCCTTTCCTGACCAGCCTCACAGTCACCCATAACGGCTGCCCCACCGTTACCCAACAGAATTTAACGGTCAACCCCGCGATCCCGAATTTCGGCTATACTGTAGCTTGCCCTCTGGCAGTTAGCTTCAACGACTCAACCAACCTAGGGATTCCGGCTACTACTCCCACGTCATATCTCTGGGACTTCGGCGATGGCAACTCACAGCTGGTCACAAGCGCCCCCTGGCTGCCGCCCCCGCACACCTATAGCTCTCAAGGCACCTATACCGTCACACTTACCGTAGTCGACGGCACTTGTACGAATACAGCCAGCAAAACAATTACCCTGGGCTCGGTGACCCCCTCTTTCGCCATGCCATTACGTGCCTGCCGCAACGTCGAATTTCCGCTCACCACCACCAGCACTGCCACGCCGGACAATTCTTTGATCGCCAGTTATGCCTGGTCGATAGGCGGTGGCCCGGCGGTCACAGGCGGGCCTACCTACGCCGTAAAATCTCCAATTATCGCCAATACCCCCGTATACCTCGTCGTCACCGATATCAATGGCTGTACCTATACCTCACCGGTCCAGGACATCCAGATCACAGGCCCCGTCGCCCAATTCACTGTGCCAACTCCCGCCGGCGGCTGTAAGAACGCCCCCATCACTTTTACCGACAACAGTATCCCCTATCCAGGCGATCCCGGACCACCATCCGCTACGGCCAGCCCCATCAGCTCCTGGTCCTTCGACTTCGGCAACGGCACCACTCAATCGTATACTGCCGCGCCCTTCACCTATCAATACCCCGACACCGGCGTCTTCTACGTCCAGCTAAAAGTCACCGACGTAGATGGCTGTACCGATACCATTACTTCTCCTACCCCTATCCAGATAACGTCCCCCATCGCCAATTTCTCCGGCCCCGACAGCTTCTACTGCCCCGGCGTGCCCCTTACCTTCATCGACTCTTCAAAAGGCTATAGCCTCACCTATGCCTGGGTTTTCGGCGACGGCAATACGTCCACCCTCCCAGTGAACACCTATATCAACAGCGGCACGACCTATAATGTCACGCTCACCGTCACCGACAAATACACCTGCACCAATTCCATCACCAAGTCCGTAAATATCCAAAAACCCATTGCCGCCTTCGATATCTCGGATACCACCGCCATCTGCGCACCACTGCAAACGAATTTTACCGCTCACGGACAGTACTACGACTCCCTCTACTGGAGTTTCGGCGACGGCGAAACCTCTACTCTTCCCGTGACTTCGCATTTTTATAATAACTATGGCATCGATACGGCCAAGCTCTTCGTCCAGG
>JAMFRX010000120.1 GCA_026224995.1 Puia dinghuensis | reverse complement strand
TTCGGCTGCGGGTCCAGCCGCGAACATGCCGCCTGGGCCATCAAGGACGCCGGCTTCGATGTCGTCGTGAGCAGCTTCTTCGCCGACATCTTCAAGAACAATGCGCTCAACAACTTCCTGATCCCTGTAACCGTGAGCGATAGCTTCCTGCAGCATGTCTTCGCCGCAATCGAAAAAGATGCAGCCACCACGATCAGCGTAGACCTGGCCGCCCAGACCATCACCGTCGATGGACAGTCGGAGATCTTCGAAATTAACAACTATAAAAAAACCTGCCTGCTCAATGGGTACGACGATATCGACTACCTGCTGAGCATCCGTGGGGACATTGAAAAATTTGAGCATTTGCTTTCATAAAAAACCCCATACCCCAAAATTTAAGATTGTATGCAAAAAAACATCGTAGTCATTGAAGGTGACGGCATCGGGCCGGAAGTCACCCGCCAGGCGATCAAGGTGTTGAACGCCGTAGCGCAGGCAGGCGACCATGAATTCAATTATAGCTACCACCTTATGGGCGCCTGCGCCATCGATAAGACCGGCAACCCACTGCCCGACGAGACCATAGAAGCCGCGCTCAACAGCGACGCTATCCTCTTCGGCGCGATCGGCCACCCCAAATATGACAACGATCCTTCCGCCAAGGTCCGCCCCGAACAAGGGCTGCTCAAGCTGCGGAAGTCGCTGCAGCTGTTCGCCAATATCCGGCCAGTCACCACCTATCCGGCTCTGCAGCATCTCTCTCCACTGAAAGCTAAGATACTCGAAGACGTGGACTTCATCATTTTCCGGGAACTCACCGGCGGCATCTACTTCGGTAAGAAGGAGACCAATGCCGAAGGCACCCAAGCCTCCGACGAATGTACCTACACCCGCGAAGAGATCGAACGCATCGCCCATCTCGCCTTCAAGCAGGCACAGCAGCGCCGTAAAAAGCTCACGCTGGTAGACAAGGCCAATGTGCTCGAGACCTCCCGTCTCTGGCGCAAGGTCGTCCAGGACATCGCCGGCCAGTATGCCGATGTGAAAGTGGACTTCCTCTTCGTCGACAACGCCGCAATGCAAGTTATCCTCAATCCTAAACAATTCGACGTCATCCTCACGGAAAATATGTTCGGCGACATCATCAGCGACGAAGCCAGTGTGATCAGCGGCTCGCTGGGCCTGCTGCCCTCCGCCTCCATCGGCAAAGGCTGCGCCCTCTTCGAACCTATCCATGGCTCCTATCCCCAGGCGACTGGCAAAGACATCGCCAACCCCCTCGGCAGCATCCTGTCCGCAGCCATGCTGCTCGACCACTTCGGGCTGCACGCCGAAGCCACCAGGATCAGGGAAGCCGCCAACTGGACGCTGCAGAATGGCTTCGTGACGAAAGACATCGACCCCATAAACTTCTATTTTACCTCTACTATAGGCGAGCTCATCAGCGACTACGTCGGCGGTAAGCTGCCCGGAGATATCCATAAAGATAATATTGAGCTGAGGAAGTCGACGATTATTTAGATAAGGTAGAAAAAAGTTCTTTGTTTATTCATTTGGCGGGAGTATATTCGTGTTACGAAACATCCTTCATGGAAAAGCGTAATGTAAATATCATCATCGGTCTACTAGCTGCAATAATTATTGTGGTGGTGGTGATTATTATTCCTGCGATCCATGGAGGAGGATGGTACTAGACTAAACAAAACAAACTATACCAGCGACCCGCCTCCAAAAAGGCGGGTCGCTTTTTTTTATACTTCCAAAAACAAAAATAACCTTATGCCATACTAGAACGAAAATACTGTCCTCTGGCTCGACGGCAAGATCCTGAAAGCCGCGGAGACCAAAATGGATCTCTACAGCCAGTCCCTGCACTACGGCTACTCCGTCTTCGAAGGCATCCGATCCTATCGTACCGCCGCCGGCACGACGAAGATCTTCAAGGCCACCGAACACTTCGACCGGCTCCAACGCTCCGCCGAAGCGCTCAACCTGCCCTATAGCTGGTCGACCCCGGAGCTCATCGAAGCCAGCTACGAAGTTCTGAAAAAGAACAATCTCCAGGACGCCTATATCCGCCCCGTGGTCTACGCCCCGGCGAATATGAGCTTCAACCTCAATACGGAATCCTTCACCACTATCCAGACCTGGGAGATGGCGCCCTTCCTGGGCGATAAGCTGCTGAAGGTGATGACCTCATCGTTTCAACGCCCTAACCCCAAAGGCTTTAAGATCGAAGCTAAAGCCGCCGGCCATTATGTGAACTCGATCCTGGCCAGCCAGGAAGCAAAAGCAAAAGGCTATGACGAAGCGCTGCTCACCGATATGAACGGCTATATCGCCGAAGGGCCCGGCGCCAATATCTTCTTCGAAAAAAGCGGCCGGCTATACACCCCCGCCACCGGCAATATCCTGCCAGGCATTACCCGCGCCACCGTGCTGGAGATCTGCGAAGAGCTCGGCATCCCTGTAGAAGAAGGACGATTTACTCCGCACGACCTATCGAGGGCCGACGCCGCCTTCTTCTGCGGTACCGCCGCCGAAGTCATAGGCTGGGAGTCCTATGATGACAAGCCCTTTCCCACGCAATGGAAGGAAAGCCTGTCCAGGAAGATCCAACAGGCCTACAAGGACCTCGTTACTGAAAAAGCACTTCAACTGGAAACTATATAATCGCAATGGAACTGAACAAGTACAGCAAGACGCTCACACAGGATATCACGCAACCAGGTGCACAGGCTATGCTCTATGGCCTCGGACTCACCGACACAGACCTCGCCAAAGCACAGGTCGGCGTCGCCTCCATGGGCTATGACGGCAATACCTGCAATATGCACCTCAATGACCTCGCACAGATCGTAAAAAAAGGCGTCTGGGGCCAGGACCTCGTAGGCTTCATCTTCAACACCATCGGCGTCAGCGACGGCATGGCCAACGGCACCGACGGCATGCGCTACTCCCTGGTCAGCCGCGATGTCATCGCCGATTCCATCGAAGCCGTATGCGGCGCACAATATTACGATGGCCTCATCGCCCTGCCCGGCTGCGATAAGAACATGCCAGGCTGCCTGATCGCCATGGGCCGCCTCAATCGCCCCTCCATCATGGTATATGGCGGCACCATCGCCCCCGGTCACTATAAAGGACAAGACCTCAACATCGTCTCCGCCTTCGAAGCCCTTGGACAAAAGATCGCCGGGAAATTGAGCGACGCCGACTTCAAAGGCATCGTCATGAACTCCTGTCCCGGCGCCGGCGCCTGCGGCGGCATGTATACTGCCAACACCATGGCCGCCGCCATCGAAGCCCTCGGCATGAGCCTGCCCTATTCTTCTTCCAACCCGGCCCTCAGCCAGGAAAAGCAAGACGAATGTCTCGCCGCTGGCGCCGCCATTCGCCTCCTGCTGGAAAAAGACATCAAGCCAAAAGATATCATGACCCGCAAGGCCTTCGAGAACGCCATCATCACCATCATGGTCCTCGGCGGCAGCACCAACGCGGTCCTCCACCTGATCGCTATGGCCAGAAGCGTAGGCGTCCCCCTCACCCAGGACGACTTCCAGACCATCAGCGACCGCATCCCCGTACTCGCCGACTTCAAGCCCAGCGGCAAATACCTCATGCAGGACCTGCATGAACATGGCGGCATCCCCGCCGTGATGAAGTACCTGCTCGAAAACAACCTTCTCCATGGCGAATGTCTGACGGTCACCGGCAAAACGATCGCCGAAAACCTCAAGGATATCCCCACCCTGGACTTCAAAAAACAAGATATCATCTACCCGCTGGAAAAACCTATCAAAGCCACCGGCCACCTCCAGATCCTTTATGGCAACCTCGCCGAAGGCGGCAGCGTAGCGAAGATAAGCGGCAAAGAAGGCGAACGCTTCGAAGGACCAGCCCGGGTATTCGACGGGGAACAAGAGCTCATAGCCGGCATCAACTCCGGTAAGATCCGCGCCGGCGACGTCGTCGTCATCCGCTATGTGGGACCTAAAGGAGCTCCCGGCATGCCGGAAATGCTCAAGCCTACCTCCGCCCTCATCGGCGCAGGACTCGGTAAAAGCGTAGCCCTTATCACCGACGGCCGCTTCAGCGGCGGCACCCACGGCTTCGTCATCGGCCATATCACCCCCGAAGCCAGCGAAGGCGGCGGCATCGCCCTGGTCAATGATGACGATACCATCGAGCTCGACGCAAATAAAAATACCATCAACGTGAAGATCAGCCCCGAAGAGCTGGCCAAAAGGAAAGCGGCATGGAAAAAACCCGCACCCAAAGCCACCAACGGCCTCCTCTTCAAATATGCCCGTCAGGTAAAGACAGCCGCAGAAGGCTGCGTAACCGACGAAGAATAACTCTTTTAAAAAAATCATTTTATGAGCAACGCAACAGCAACTCCCAAATCCACCCAAAAGCCCAAGACCGAACCCGCAGCCCAAGCGCCTGTGGTGCGGGAGTTGACCGGCTCCCAAGCCTTGTTGGAAGCCTTCCTCGCCGAAGGTGTAGACACCATCTTCGGCTACCCCGGCGGCGCGATCATGCCGATCTATGACGCCCTCTATGATTACCGCGACCGGCTCAACCATATCCTCGTCCGGCATGAACAAGGCGGCATCCATGCCGCCCAGGGCTACGCCCGCACCAGCGGCCGCACCGGCGTCGTATTCGCCACCAGCGGACCCGGAGCCACGAATTTAGTCACCGGCCTCGCCGACGCGCAGATCGACAGCACACCCCTGGTCTGTATCACCGGCCAGGTATTTGCACACCTCCTGGGTACCGACGCCTTCCAGGAAACAGACGTCATCAACATCACCACCCCGGTGACCAAATGGAACTACCAGGTCACCGACGCCACCGAAATTCCCAGCGTACTGGCAAAGGCCTTCTATATCGCCGGGAGCGGCCGACCAGGACCGGTCCTCATAGATATCACCAAGAACGCCCAACTGCAGAAGATCAACTACGAAGGCTATACCAAATGCGAGCACATTCGCAGCTACCGCCCCAAACCCATCGTCCGCAAGGAATATGTAGCCGAAGCGGCCAAGCTCATCAACGAAGCTAAGAAACCCTTCATCCTCTTCGGCCAGGGCGTCATCCTCGGCAACGCAGA
>JAMFRX010000119.1 GCA_026224995.1 Puia dinghuensis | reverse complement strand
GGTTTACCAGACAAAAGATCTTAACAGGAGAGTGGAAATTTATATTTTCCATGAATAGGAATATTGCTACTCTGCCTGACCGGCCATCCATTCCGCCAATTCCTTTTTATCGACGAGGTCCCAGGTGGTCGATTGCCTTCTCATATGCTGTTGCAGCGGGTCTTCCATATTACTATGAAAGACGATAAGCTCGGCTTTCTTGTTCCCGACTAGCTTTTGTTCATTGATAAAACCAGACATATCGGGATAGTTGCTATCATAGATGCCCTTGCCTTGCGCAGAGAACCAATAACGGATATCGGCAAAGGTGTAGGCACGGATGGAGAGGTCCTTGTATAAAACGGACTTCTTCATTTGCAGGTCGAAATAGGAATAAGGCGAGAATTCGATGTATTTATCGATGGCTGCCGCGGGGGTTTCTTTAAAGTGCACATCAAAAAGATAATGTACCAGTTTGCCTTCGAAAAGACCTGATTCTGTTTCGTGATCCCGTACCTGCTTTTGCGCTTCATACCACATCCGAACCCAGTCGATAGCGCATTCGCTAAGGATCACCCCTTTGATGGCCGGATTGAATGCAGACTTTCCTTTCTTACAATACTCGACATATTTTAAAGCCCGGTGACCGGAGGTCATAAGCCCAAGGAGGAATATATTCTTATACGACAAATGATATTTTGTAAATGTGTCTTTCATCTCAGCATCTACGTATTTCAATGAGCTATCGGAGAAATACCAATCAACGGGTACGCCGGTGGCAATTGTCAGAAAGGCGAACCCTCTTTTCAACGATTCGTTTTTAAATTCCTTGTAACGCAGGCTGTCGCCGGCGGACAACCTGTAATCTTCCAGGTCGACGACGGTACCGGTCGGAGTCTGCCCATTATCCGGCAAGACCAGGGTAAAACCTTTTTCGCCATAGGGCAGCAAGTCCTTTTCTCCTGGTCCGTATCTTAAGACCCCTTGCTGGCTTGAATAATTTTCAATGACTTTCTGGGCAAAAGATGACTGCGCAAATAGCGAGACGAGATAAAATATGAAAACTTTTTTCATGAGGAAGTTTTTGGGAAAGCTACCAAAACGATACCAAAGCCGTAACTATTTACTTTTCATGTACTTATACATAAATGGTGTCTGGAAATGATCGGTTTTGATACAATATGTGTTCGTAAATTTTACTCCTGCCGGACGGCCCAGGCAAGGCCGTCGGGCACGCCGCCGACATCTATACGGCTCGTAACTTCCAGGGTTTTGAGATCTACGACAACGATATAATTATCGGCCGAACAAGCCACAAAGGCCCGTGAACCGTCCGTGTCCATAAGGATGCCTGCGGCGCCATGACCGATTTTGAGGCGCTTTATCTCTTTATAGGAAGCGGCATCATAAATGGTGAGCTCGCCTGAGCCAAGGCTCGATATGAAGACCAACTTGCCATCAGGAGTGAACTTCAGCCGGTTGGCACCAAATACCTTTGCATCGATCTTCGTGGCCAGCTTTTTTGCCTGCAGGTCGACGATAGAAATGGTCCCGTCTTCGCTTGCCGCGGTCCATAGCTGGCTGCCGTCGGGCGAGACGTCAAATCCTTCGGAGCCTCTGCCTACAGGAACTATGGTTTGCGTCCAATCCTCGTGGGGCTTGGCATTGGGCGGGGCCATTTTACCGGGCTGAATGAGCGTATCTACAAGAATGCTGACTGTTCCGGAAGCGACGTTTGTCGTATAGACTCTTTTGCCGTCTGCCGTAACGTAGATCATGTGCGTCCTGTTTTGCCCCGTTCCCATACTCCAGTCCAGCTTACCGGTAGCAGGGTCGTAACGGCCAACGGCTTTGGAACCTTCCGCACTGAACCAGGCTTTGCCATTGACAAACGTCAGCCCATGCGGGCCAAACAAAGGCCTGGTATCGATGCCAGGCAGCGGTTTTTGCGCAACAAGGTCCACAACGTTAAGTTCGTGCAAGCTGCCGCCACCATAATTGGTAACGTAGGCGATCCTGCCATCTGCGGAAGCGATGACTTCGTGCGGGTCCTCACCTACGGGGATGCGGGCAATCACCTTTAAGGTAAGGGGATCCACAATGGCCAGCATGTGGTCGGTCTTTGAGAGCGCAAGCAAGGACCGGTGGGGCGCTGACTGGGCATGGCATTCCGTTACCGGGCAGATGGAAGCGAGCAGAAAAAAAATCAGCAGCAGCGCTTCGGCCACCCGGCCTACCTGCCCGTCCTGCAGCCGAACTTTTATCCCCCTGGAATGAAATGCCGCGGATGTTAGCAGGTCCTTGACGATGCCATAGGTCAGCTTACCATTTCGTTGGTCTTTTTTGAGGATGATCGCCACTTCCTGTCCCGGGTGTATGTCTTTTCTGTATTGGCCATTCATATGCTTACTTTTTGTGGCTGTAAAAATATTGAAATGGCGGTACTACAGGTGAAATTATCATCATATTGGCGAGCTGTTGAAGAAATGGGCGCCCCGGGCGGTCTGCGCGCCTATTTGAGCTAACTTCGCCCTATAATAGCAACGGGAATGACTTTTAGCGACTTTAATCTCACCAAGCCTTTACTGAATGCCCTGGATGACCTGGGCTTTGAGCACCCTACCTCCATTCAACAGAAGGTTTTCTCTGTGATCATGTCTGGCAGGGACGTCTGCGGAATAGCCCAGACAGGGACGGGGAAGACATTTGCTTATTTATTGCCCTGCCTCAGGCAGTTGACTTTTTCCAAGAACAGGGTGCCTAAGCTGCTGATCATCGTCCCTACCCGCGAGCTGGTCGTACAGGTGGTACAATCGGTGAAGCAGCTGACGGCTTATATGACCCTTGAGACAGTGGGAGTATACGGCGGGGTGAATACCAATACACAAAGGGTAGAAGTAGAAAAGGGACTGGATATACTGGTCGCCACCCCGGGCAGGCTATACGATCTGGTCCTTAGCGGCGCTTTACGATTGAATGCAGTCTCCAAATTAGTGATCGACGAAGTGGACGAGATGCTAAATCTTGGCTTCCGCACACAGCTAAGGAATATCCTGGATCTCCTGCCCGCCAAAAGGCAGAACCTGCTGTTTTCCGCTACGATTACCGATGAGGTGGAGACGCTCATGGATACGTATTTCAACAATCCAAAACGGATCGAAGCGGCGCCGGTGGGCGAGCCGGTGGAGAATATCGACCAGAAGGCATACGAGGTACCCAACTTTTATACCAAGGTAAATTTGCTGGAGCTCCTGCTTGCCCGTGATACGGAGATGAACAAGGTCCTGATATTCGTAGCCACTAAACATCTGGCGGATGAGCTATATACTACACTGGTGGAAAAATTTCCCGGCAGGACGGGGGTCATCCACTCCAATAAGGACCAGAACTACCGGTTTAAAACGGTCGACAAGTTCAAGAGCGGAGAGTACCATTTTGTGATCGCTACCGATATCATAGCGCGAGGGATCGACGTAGCCGAAGTATCCCATGTCATAAATTTCGATATCCCGGAGACCCCGGAGAACTATATTCACCGGATCGGAAGAACGGGAAGAGCGGACAGGAAGGGAATAGCCATCAGCTTCGTTACACCAAAGGAAAAAGAGAATATGCAGGCCATTGAAAGCCTGATGAATTATACTGTCCCCATCGCACCCTTACCGGAAAGCCTGGAGATCTCGGCGCTGCTTAGCGAAGATGAGAAGCCGAAGCCTTACGAGAAATTCATCCCCCTCAATATACCGAAGCCGGAATTTGCCGGTGGCGCATTCCATGAGAAATCGGAAAAGAATAAGAAGGTGAATGTCATAGTTAGCCATGCCGAAAGGATGAAGAAAAAGTATGGCAAACCGAAGACAAGAGGGTCCAAAAAGAAGTAATATACTACTTCAATTTATTCTTCCGGAGCGAATATTTATAAAAATCCTCCACTTTCGTCCTGGCCCATGGTGTCTTTCGCAGAAACTTTAAACTGGATTGCACAGAGGGGTTATTGGTGAAACACTTGATGTTGATCGCCGCCCCCAGCGCTTCCCAGCCATAGCTTTCCGCCAAATGTGTTACAATACGTTCCAGGGTCAACCCATGCAATGGATCATTAGACGGCTTTTGCGCTTGCATTTTTATAACTTTGAAAAGCAAATATAACCTAAGCAATGAAGAATTATCACGCCCTGCTACTTGGCTCCATGACCTGCCTATTCCTGAATATGGGCCTGCATGCCCAGACAATGACCCCCTATCAGCAAGATATAGATGCCTGGCATTCCCACCGGATCGAACAGCTTAAAGCACCCGCAGGCTGGCTGAATCTGGCTGGGCTTTACTGGCTGGAGGAAGGAAAAAACAGTTTTGGGAGCGGGCGGCAAAACAAGATCGTTTTTCCAGCCGGGACCATTGCGGAAAAGGCGGGTGTTTTTGAACTCACCGGCAATACTGTAAAGCTGTTCGTAGAAGACAACACAGCTATAAATGTCGATGGCAAGGCTGCCAAAGAAGCAGTTATCTTCAATAGCGATTCGGCCCGGGAACCGATGGTATCAAGCGGCCATTTGCGCTGGACCATTATCCGGCGGGGCGAAAAGATCGGAATACGCCTGCGGGACCTGCAAAGCCCGCTAGTCACTCAGTTTAAAGATATCGACCGGTATCCCGTAGACACCAGTTGGAGGCTCAAGGCCGTCCTTGAACCGGATGCGCAGCCGCGAAAGATCGCTATTACGAATGTTCTCGGGCAAACCAATGAACAGCGAACGCCGGGCAAGCTTGTCTTTACTATTCAAAACAAGCAATATACATTGGATGCCCTGGAGGAAGACGACGAGCTATTCATCATCTTCGGGGACGAGACCAGCGGCAAGACGACTTATCCTTCCGGGAGGTTCCTGGCCGTAAAAAAACCTGACAGCAATGGCGTTACCATCATAGATTTCAATAGGGCTTATAACCCGCCTTGTGCGTTTACGAGCTATGCCACCTGCCCGCTACCACCCCGACAGAATATCCTGCCGCTGGCCGTGACTGCCGGGGAAAAGAATTATGGTCATCCGCTTGCTCCATAGACCGAACGGGCCAGGCCGGTGGCCTATACGGCCGTTCCATGATCCTGCTACAGGCAGACTCCGATCGACGGGTACAGCGATGCATGATCGGCTGGAAAGATACTCTGCCCACATTTTTGTTCGATGGCCAGCTGGTCGGTGGCAGGATTGTCTACCGGACCATTCCCGTCGAAGTAATAAGCGGTGGCAATGAACCTTTTTATGTGCTGCCGCGTCTCTGCAGGCAGATAACGCTGCAATACCCAGAAATTCCTGCTGTGTGACCGATGGATGGCCCTATTGACCGGCACGGGGCCGGCATTGTAGGCCGCCAGGACGAGCAGCCAGTCCTTGTACTGGTTGTGCAGGTCCCGGAGGTATTTTGCGGCAGCGCGGGTGCTTTTGGAATAGCTGGTCCTTTCATCGGAGCGGCCATTTACTTTTAACCCGAGCTCGCGGGCGGTCGCAGCCATGAGCTGCCAGGGTCCCCTGGCGCCGACGCGGGAGGTGGCGGTCGCCTTGAGCTCCGATTCGATGACGGCAAGGTATTTGAGCTCAGCAGGCAGATCATAATGCCTGAGGACGGAATCGATGATCGTAAAAGGCCTGGTGCTCCTGGACCTGATGGTCGAAAGGCACTCGTCATTCTTCCTTATATAATCGTCGACGAACTTCCTGACCTGACGGCCCGGTCGTGCGAAGGCGACATCTGCTGTGGAAGCGACAAGAAGAGTGGTCTTGTCTACTGCGGGAAGCGCGGTTTTAACCGGCTCTAAAGAAGGCTGACCAGGATTTGCCTCGGAGGGCAGGACAAAAACCAGCGTAAAGATCAGCGTTAAGCTGTTCAAGAAAACGGGTACTGATGACTTCAACATCGTTTTAATTTATGCGTAAAACAATGCCGGTCCCAGGTAATGGATTAATTTGAGAGAGGGTTAAACATAGACTATAGGAGGAGTATTGTGCCTAGCCGTGGGTACGGTGAATGGGTTTTTCATTCACGGTGGCTGTAACTGTGGGTCAAAGATAGCTTCCGATGCGGGTACCCCATAGGGGTTTTTACGAGGGAAACTACGATTCTTTTATAATATGGTGATAATCAATTAATTAAAAATAGCAAAATGGATAAATTCGAAATTTTAGCGGAATTAGTCATCAACAGACGGAGTATCAAGCAGGCAGTGCTGAACGGAAAGAAGATCGAAGATCAACAGGTAAGGGAGCTGCTGGCTCTAGGCAGCTGGGCGCCGACGCATGGCTTTACCGAGCCGTGGCGGTTTGTGGTGTATAGCGGCGAAGCGGTCAAGGAGTTCTGCCATCAACAGGCGGAGCTATACAAGCAAACGACGCCGCCCGAGAAGTTCAATGCCGGAAAGTATGAGAAACAACAACATAATGGAGATAAGGTCTCTCACCTGGTTGCCGTATATATGGAAAGGGGCGGCAATCCCAATATCACCTCTCTCGAAGAGATCTGCGCTACCGCGGCGGCGGTCCAGAATATATTGCTGGGGGCCGAAGCGCTGGGCATTGCGGTGTTATGGAGCACCGGTGGCAATGTCATGCAGCCTGCCATGAAAACTTATCTCGGCCTAAAGGAGGAGGATATTGTGATCGGCGTGCTGTTCATGGGCTATACGGACGAACCGGCCAGGCAGGGTAGAAGGACGCCGATAGAGGACAAAATTAAATGGATTGAGGCCATGTGATGGGTGGCCCTTTCCAATACCGGGATTTTTTTTCCGTTTCACGGAATAAAACGAGGGATCGGCGGATGGGCGAAATAGGAGCGTGCGCTTGCAACACATTGATGATCAGTCTAAAATATGCAGGACAGCTGAGTTGGCACGTGAATTGGATGTACTACTTCGGTTTTTCATAGGATATTGGATTTAAAAACGGGCTGGATTTCTATCCGGGCCTTTTTTTTTGCCCCTACCCCAAGGGATCGCCGGAGGAAGGCCTGGAATCGGCAGGGAAGCCGATGTGAGAGCCAACCAGGGGGTTATGCTTTTTGCGTTTGTTGCCAGTAAATACCGCCGATGACGATAGCCATCCCGATGAGGGTGTAGGACGTGATGGATTCATGGGTGAAGAGATGGGAAATGATGAAACCGAAAACAGGGCAGAGGAAGAGCCAGAAGGAGGACCTGGCGGCATCTTTCTTCAGAAGATACAGCCAAAGCTGGACGGCAGCGATGGAGACGGGACTGGCCAGCCAGACTACCGCGCCGATGG
>JAMFRX010000118.1 GCA_026224995.1 Puia dinghuensis | reverse complement strand
GGCGACGGCGATAACGGAACATATTTCATCGGGACTAAAGGCAAGATGATGTGTGCTACCTATGGCCGCGATCCGCAGCTGCTGCCGACGGAACGCACGGCCCAGACTACCGTTCCCCAGACCATCGCCCGGGTCCCGGGAGCTGATATCAGCGGTCACTACAATGCCTGGATAGAAGCCTGCATGGCCGGCTATGGCAGCGAAAAGGAAAAGAACCTCAGCTCCAACTTCAAGGTGGCCGGCCCCCTCGTAGAGACCGTCCTGATGGGTAACCTGGCCATCCGAAGCAACGATGTCCGCAAGCCCGGCGCCGGCGGCCGGGGACATGAGTTCGATTATCCCGGAAGGCATATCACATTGCTATGGGATGGCGCGAATATGAAGATCACCAACTTCGACGATGCCAACCAGTTCGTCCGCCGGGAGTATCGCAATGGATGGAGCCTGAACAGCTGATCTTATTCGGGGCCGGGGCTCACCACCGACCATCCGCCATCTATGATCAATGTCTGCCCTGTGATATGCCGTGCCTCGGGGCCTGCTAGAAAGAGCACCGCATGGGCGATATCCTCCGCTTTTGCCGGCCGTCCTAATGGCGTCAGCGCGGACCAGGTCCGTTCGTAATTCGCATCCCCCGCCGTTCGCTCCGTAAGCGTTGCGCCGGGCGCCACCGCATTCACCGTGATCCGGTAAGGCGATAGCTCCACCACCAGGCTCCGCGCAAGCATCTCCACGCCAGCCTTGCTCATCCCATATGCCGTCAGCTGCCGGTGCGCCTGGTGGCCGGTGACGGATGAAGTGAAAATTATGCTGCCGCCTTCCCCTTGTTCCTTCATCTGCCTGGCAGCGGCCTGCGCCAAAAAAAAGCTTCCTCCCAGGTTCAGCTGCATCACCCGGGTGAATGCCTCCGGCGAATAATCCAGGAAGTCACCGAACAGGGTAAGACCCGCATTGGCGACCACGATATCCAGTCGCCCGAAAACCCGAACCGCGGTATCGACCATCTCCCGGATAAAGCCGACATCCCCGGCATCGCCGGCCAAAAAAATACAGGACGCTGAAGGGCTGCCCGCCATCGGGCTGTCTGCTACCTGGCCGCCTGCCACCTGCCCGTCGGCCGCCCCCAGCTCCGCTTTCAGCTTTTCCACCGCCGCACGCGCCAGCTCTGCATCGCTGTCGTTCAGCAACACCCTTGCTCCCCTGGCCAGCAGCTGCCGCACGATCTGAAAACCGATGCCCTGGCCCGCTCCGGTGACGATGGCTACTTTATCTTTCATGCTTCCTGGTCGAAATAAATTTTATAATAATGTTTCTGCAAGGCCTCGTCATACCCCTTTTCGATCAGCTCCCGGTTCCCATGGACATAGATATGGAAGTTCTTGTCCAGCTTTATAACGCTCTTGAATACCCGCGCCTGCCGCTTCACCGCCTGCGGCGAAATATCGAACCCGGCTACCGGGTCGAGCTCGTTGTCCTTCCGGTGCTGCTCGTCGAATTTACGGAAAGAATGGATGAGCTCGTCATGGTGAAGCACTTCCGTCTCGAACTCGTCCCGGTCGAAGCTCCCATGCGTCTTGAAATAATCCATGCTCCGGTTCAGGATATCGATCTGCTCCGTCTTGGAGGTCTCGAACTCCCCGGGCATCTGCTGTGTCACATAGTTCTTCGTCAGGGTGAGAAAATCCTGCGTGCGCAGGTACTCGTTTTGCCGGATGAGCACATTCAGGAATTTGTCCTTCCAGAATTGTGCCTCCTCTCCCTTGCCATTGGCATCGAAGATCAGGAGCTCGAAACCTTGCTCCTCACCCCGGTTGAGGATCAGACACCCCTTATCCATCTTGGTTAGCTCCACCCCCTCCTTGAGCTGCAGGCTCAGATCATCCTCTCCCGGGATAAGATCGGCGAACAACGATCTGGTCTCCGCCTTGAAAAGACCGATGGCATCCAGGGTCTGCTCCTCATGGACAATGGAGCTGAAGCTGCCGACATACAGCTCCCCAGGCCTGATCTTAGGGTGCAGCGAGACTTCGAAGAGCTGCCGGGCGATCCGCACCGATTCCTCATAAAGCCGCTCCGGGTCCCGGAACAAGGCCCTTACGAACGCATATACCTCATTGTACTCCAGTGAGGAGGGGTGATGGAACGAATATCGCTCATGGCATTGGCTAAACCGTTGTAGCAGCGCCTCCCCCAGCCGCCCCTGGATATCCTTGTCCAGGTCCTGCTCCTGCTTCGACAGCAACAATGCCCCTCCATTCTGCTTGTTCCCTATATAGTGTACGGCCAGCCGGTCCAAAAAAGCTTCTGTAAATAGCATGGTAAAAATGTCGAAAAGTTTCAGTTTTTGACTAGATAAGACAAAATTCTTATAACTTAATGATTTACATAGGAATAAAAGAGTTTATGCATTTTCGGGGTAAATTTATAAAGGTTTCCATACAATAAAAAGGGGTTTTTAGGCTTTTATGAATAGTTAAAATCCGATATCCCGATAGAAAAAAACAGTTAAAAATCCAATATCATGAAACCCAAACTTTACACAACGTCTTTAAGGCGAATCATTTCCCCACAAGAGTGACGAGAACGCAGGGCTGAAATTGCCCGATGCACCATTTCTATAATGCGTCTTGTTATGGTATCCTGTTCCCGGCTTTTACCTTTATAGATCCTGTTGCATTCCCGCCATGGCGTTGAATCGTTGTGTATGGTTAACCCAATACCCTATGACCCCGCAAATGAAATATAAGATCCCACTTATTCAAAAGGGCAACAGCAGAGCGCTGGATTTTGTGCTTAAAGGCCTTTTGAGTGTTTTGCTTTTGGGAATGGCGATGCCTGCATTTTCCAGGGGGCCGGGGAAGCCCGTTAGCTATAACTTTGGCAATACGATCAATATAACAACCGTCAACAATCAGATTGCTAATGGCGTTGACGCGGATGAGATCATTATCACCTTATTAGATCCATCAAATGCTCCTATTCCCGGGGTTTCATTTGTCTTTGGCTTTGTGGTTGGCGGGATCAATATCAATGAAACCTACGTCACCAATGCTGCCGGACAAGTCGTCTTTCAGATAACTGGCAATGACGTAGGATCGGTATCTATTACCGTAAAAACTGGCGGTGCGCCGATCCCGGGCAGTCCTATCAGCCTTAACTTTATTGCCGGACCGCCGGACCCATCGCTAAGCTATATTGTCGCCACCACGACGCCCATGCCCGCGGATGGTACAAGTCAGGATGTTGTCCAAGCGGTCGTCAACAACGCCGTTGGCCCCGTTCCCGATGGCACACCAGTGACGTTCACCATCATGACCGGCACGGCGACGATGACCACCACAGGTGTGACCAGCGGCGGTATTGCCTATGCTTATTTCACCAGCAACACGGTTGGCTCTGTCCAGGTGCAGGCGCAGATTACCGGCGGCGCCGGTCCTGCCTATTTGACCGATCAGGCCAATTCGGCCAATAATTACGTTACGGTTCAATTCATCATACCACCACCCGTTCCAGCCCTGAGCTATATCGTCGCTACGACCACGCCAATGCCGGCTGACGGCACGAGCCAGGATGTTGTCGAGGCCGTCGTTAATAATGTAAACGGCCCCGTTCCCGATGGAACAGCCGTGACTTTCACGATCCAGACCGGCTCGGCGACGATGACCACTACGGGGGTGACCGCTGGAGGCATCGCGCACGCTTATTTCACAAGTACAGTCGCAGGTTCCGTGCAGGTCCAGGCACAAATTACCGGCAGTTCCGGTCCTGCCTATTTGAACGATCAGGCCAATCCTGCCAATAATTACGTTACAGTTCAATTTACCATACCACCGCCCGTTCCAGCCCTGAGCTATATCATTGCAACGACCACGCCAATGCCGGCAGATGGCACGAGCCAGGACGTCGTCAAGGCGGTTGTCAACAATGTGGTTGGCCCTGTCCCGGATGGAACCGTTGTGACCTTCACAATCCAGACGGGCACAGCGACGATGACCACCACAGGTGTGACCAGCGGCGGAATTGCCTATGCTTATTTCACCAGTACGGTGGTGGGGTCGGTCCAGGTTCAGGCGCAGATTACAGGCAGCTCCGGCCCAACCTACCTGACCGATCAGGCGAACCCGGCCAATAATTAT
>JAMFRX010000018.1 GCA_026224995.1 Puia dinghuensis | reverse complement strand
GGGGTCATTTTTAATAACTGTCCAGGCTGCTTCCATTTCGGCGCTCCAGTGAATGTCGTCGAATATGAGAATGGAAGGTCGGGCGGCATGATGAAGGATGGTCTCGAAATAATGGAGTGTGGGTTCGCGCCGGTGGTTGCCGTCGACGAAAGCGAAGTCGATGGAAGGGAGCGTTGGGAGAAGGGAGGGAAGGATATCATCGAAACTACCGGTGATGAGGCTGGCGTCGAGGTTAAGGGAGCGCAGATTGGCTTGAGCCATGGCGGCCACGGCGGGTGCGCCTTCTATGCTGTGGACGCGGGCTTGCGGGGCTCCGGCGGCGAGATAGGCTGTGGATATTCCCAGGGAGGTGCCCAGCTCCAGGATAGTGGCCGGCTGGTAGTGGCGGGCGATACGGAAGAGCAGCTGTCCCAGCCGGGGCGGTTTGGCTGCATAGCGGGCGATGTCGGCGACGCTGCGGGTATGCGCCGTTCTATAGCTGGACCCGGCCCCCAGATCGTGGATCTCGAGGAGGGCGGGATCGCGGCGCAGACGGTGGCGCAGCGCTTCAATAGAAGCGTAAGCCGGATAAAGTTGCCGGTCGTTTAGTACCCTGGTGATGAAATCGAAGACAAAGGGAGAATGGACGCCGTGTCCCTTGCCGTTGGAAGCGGTGAGATAATAGTGAAGATATTTACCGGCAAGCCGGAAGGGGGAATACATCCGGGTTATTTTTTCCGTTGCCAGAGCTGGAAGCTATACGCGAAAGCATGCTTTTCGTCGGCCGGGAAGGACAGCTCGCTGGTTTGCAGCCAGTCCTTGTCGTCGATGACGGGGAAATACGTATCTCCGTCTACTACGGTGTGCACCCGCGTGATATAGATCTTGTCCGCCAGGGGCATGGCCTCCGCATAGATCTGGCCGCCGCCGATGACGAAGGCCTCTTTACAATCGGTCTCTTTTGCAAGCTGAAGTGCCGCGGACAGATCGGGCGCTACCTGTACTTTGTCCCGTTGTGGAGACCAGTCCTTGTTTCGGGTCACCACGAAGTTGAAGCGGCCGGGCAGCGGTTCGCCGGCCAGGGCTTCGAAGGTCTTTCGGCCCATGACGACGGGCATTCCCCAGGTGGTGTTCTTGAAGAATTTCATGTCATTGGGCAGGTGCCAGAGCAGTTTGTTGTCCTTGCCGATGGCATTGTTGGTGCTGGCGGCGACGATGAGGCTGATGATCATAAGCTATTTTTTCTTAAACGGCTACAGGCGCTTTTATGGGAGGGTGAGGCTGATAGTTTTCCAGGGTAAAGTCCTCGTATTTAAAAGTGAAAATGTCTTTTACCAGCGGGTTGAGCTTCATCACCGGCAGTGGGTTGGGTGTGCGGGTTAGCTGCAGTTTCGCCTGTTCCAGGTGGTTGTTGTAGAGGTGCACGTCGCCAAATGTGTGGATGAAGTCACCGGGTTCGAGGTTACATACCTGAGCGACCATGAGGGTCAGGAGGGCATAGGAAGCGATGTTGAAGGGGACGCCGAGGAAAACGTCGGCGCTGCGTTGGTAGAGCTGGCAGCTGAGCCTTTGCCTCCCGTTGCCGTCGGGCGCCACATAGAACTGAAAGAGGGCATGGCAGGGCATGAGGGCCATTTGAGGCAGGTCGGCCACGTTCCAGGCGCTGACGATGAGGCGGCGGCTGTCGGGGGTCTTGTTTATCTGGGAAATGAGCTGGGAGATCTGGTCTACTGTTTTGCCACCGGCGCCTTCCCAGCTACGCCACTGTTTGCCGTAGACGGGGCCCAGGTCGCCGTTGGCGTCGGCCCATTCGTCCCAGATGCTGACGCCGTGGTCGTGAAGGTATTGGGTGTTGGTATCGCCCTTGAGGAACCAGAGAAGTTCATAAATGATGCTTTTGAGGTGCAGCTTTTTGGTGGTGACGAGGGGAAAGCCTTTGGCGAGGTCGAAACGAAGCTGGTAGCCAAAGCAACTGCGGGTTCCCGTTCCGGTGCGGTCGGTCTTTTGAGCGCCGGTGTCGAGAATATGCTGAAGTAAATCCAGGTATTGCTGCATGGGTGCAATTTACGTATTTTCGTAGACGCCCCAAAAGCGGACCCTTGGTCCGTTGTGCGCAACCTAAACCCCTGCAATTGAAACTTCTTAGAGTCAACAACTTTAGCAGTGAGCCATCGCTACGACCTGGCAAATTGTTTTTGACCTCCAGGGTCAGGAAGCCCAGGCGGTTCGACCTTGTGAGCTATCGCGCCATCCTTCCACCCAGGGGCCTTACCATTCTTACGCAGCGGTTGTGCGGCTTGCCCGGCGATATGCTGGAGATCAGGGCGGGGGTCTTGTATGTCAACGGGCAGGAGGCGGATGGGGATTTGGCGTTGAAGCATGTTTTTAAGATGCAGGTAAAGGACAGTGTGAACCTCGAATATGACCAGAAGCAGGCTTATACTATTCCGCCGTATACGAATACGATCTATATCGCGCTGGAGGATAAATATGTGGAACGTCAGCGTCTGGCCTGCGAGCGCTATATCCTGCCACCGGGTCTGCGCGACGAGGAGATCTATCTTACCTATAAGAAGAACTGGAACCGGGATCATTTTGGGCCGTTGCGGGTACCGCAGGGGAAATGGTTCTTATTGGGCGATAACCGGGAGAATAGCCGGGATTCCCGCTACCTGGGGCTTATAGAACAGTCCAAATGGGTCGGAACGGTCTTGTGGAAATGAGGGTTGGGCGCAGAAAGGCCGGTCGAGCGGATGTATGAACAGCCGGGACATGGTCTTTAGCTTTTGGCCGCCAGCAGGTCGTTGACGATCGTGTAGAACTCCTGCTTCTGATCTTCGTAATGCGTACCTGTGCCCGGGCCGCTGAAACCGGTGTGGATCTTTTCGATCCGGCCGGATCTACCGACAAAAATTGTGGTGGGGAAATTGACGATGCGTTCCAGCTGCGGCAGGGTCTTCTCCGCGCGCAGGGAGTCGCCGACGGTAACCCCGGTGATGAGCATGGGGTATTTCACCTGGAACCGCTGCTGGAAGGTACGGAGACTATTTTGCGAGCGGGCGAAGTCGGTGCTGCGTTCGTAGGCCAGGCCGACGACTTCCACGCCTTTGCTGTGGTATTCATTGTAGAAACCGCTGAGAAAGCGGGTTTCGTCCATGCAGTTGGGGCACCAGGAGCCCATGATCTGGACGAGGACGACCTTGCCTTTGAAGCGGGCATCGGATAAGGAGACCTCTTTACCGTCGATGTCCCGAAAGGTAAAGGTGAAGGGCTGGTCTTTTTTCCATTTGGTCATGGCGAACTGGTCTTCCAGCTTCGCGTTTTCGTCTTTCGTCGCGGTCCAGGTCTCGTGGCTTGCGGCCCCTGAATATTGCTGGCCGGAGAGGGTATTCCCTTCGATCCTGGCGGTGAAGAAATAGGCATGGGTGCCATCGAAGCAGGACAGTTTCAGGGAGTCGCCGGAGACTGTGCCTTCGAGGTAGCGGAGGTCGCCGCCGGCGTCGAGGAAGGTGCCGGTGACGTGGGAGCCTTTCTGCTTGAATTCGCCGACGCGGAAGGTGGAATCTTTTCCGTCCAGGGTGCGGAACATAGCGGCCCAACGGCCGGAGATGTTGGCAGCGCTGGCAGGGGCTTCAGCCGGGAAGCGATAGTCTTCGCCATAGAAGGCTTTGAAGGGCACGGACTGCCAGTCGGCTACGAGATGTCTGAGCCAGACCCCTTCCAGATTGCCTTCGGGGGTGACTTTTGCGCGTAGCTGGGATTCATAAAACGGGAGGCGGATAAAGATAGAGTCGCCTGTTTGAGTGATGTCGTCGACGAGCAGGCGTTCGCCGGCGTTGCGGATATAGATGACTTGTTTGCCTGCGCTGTCGCTGACCTGGAAGTTGAAGACGATATCGTGGCCGTCTTTACGTTGCAGGAGGGCGCGCCATTGGCCGCTGCGGAAGGCAGGGGCGGAGATGGCGGAGGCGGCAGACAGGAGGAAGAAGAGGGATATGTAGAGTCGGGACATGTGATCGGCATTAAATTGAAGGGCAATTTAATGAAAAAATGGGAATAAAGTCTAGTGGAATGGTAGAGTGCGGGGGCTACTCCAGGTTCTCCAGCATTTCGGCCGTCATGCGGGGCAGGTCGTATTCCGGGTGCCAATTCCAGTCGTCCCGGGCGACGGAGTCGTCGATGCTTTGTGGCCAGCTGTCGGCGATCTTCTGGCGGTAGTCGGGGGTATACCGGATGGTGAAGTCGGGGATGTGTTTTTTTATCTCCGTGGCGATCTCGTTGGGTGAGAAGCTGAGTGCCGAAACATTATAAGAAGTGCGGACAGACAGCTTGTCGGCGGGGGCTTCCATCAGCTCGATGGTGGCGCGGATGGCGTCGGGCATGTACATCATGGGCAGGTAGGTGTCTTCTTTGAGGAAGCAGTCGTAGTGCCGTTCGTCGAGGGCTTCGTGGAAGATCTCCACGGCGTAGTCTGTTGTGCCGCCGCCGGGCGCCGATTTGTAGCTGATGAGGCCTGGGTAGCGGATGCTGCGAACATCTACGCCATACCGTTGGAAGAAGTAGTTACACCAGAATTCGCCGGCATATTTGGAGATGCCATAGACGGTGCTGGGCTCTATGATGGTTCGCTGGGGGCAGTCTTTGCGGGGTGAGGTGGGGCCGAAGACGGCGATGCTGCTGGGCCAGTATACTTTGTGGAGCTTTTCTTCCCGGGCGATGTCGAGGACGTTGAGGAGTCCCTGCATGTTGAGATGCCAGGCAAGATTTGGGTTCTTTTCGCCGGTGGCGGAGAGGATGGCGGCCAGCAGGTAGATCTGGGTGATGTTCTGCCGGATGACCTGGACGTGCAGCATTTCCTTGTTCATGACGTCGAGCGAGACATAGGGACCGGAACCTTTTAGCAGCTCGTTTTCCTCGCGGAGGTCGGAGGCAACCACGTTAGCGTTCCCATAGATACGCCGCAAGGCCAGCGTGAGCTCCACTCCTATCTGTCCGCTTGCGCCGATAACCAGTACTTTTTCCTTAGTCATGTATGAAGGGGTTTTGGGGTGCAAACCTAGGAAAAAGTGTTAGTTTTGCGGCATGGAATTTTTGCACCAACTGTTTCAGCATCAACAGTACGATAAAAAGAATTTTTTTCTTATTGCGGGCCCCTGCGTCGTGGAGAGCGAAGAGCTGGTGATGGAGGTGGCCGATAAGGTATCGGGGATCTGCCGTAACCTGGGGATACCGTATGTCTTCAAGGCCTCTTACCGGAAGGCCAATAGAACCAGCTCCGGGAGCTTCACCGGTATCGGGGATGACAATGGGCTGGCGCTGATAAAGAAGGTGGGAGAAAAGTATAAGCTGCCGACGACGAGCGATATCCATGCGCATGATGAGGCGGCGCCGGCGGCGGAATATGTCGACATCCTTCAGATCCCGGCTTTTCTGTGCAGGCAGACGGATCTGCTGGTAGCGGCGGCGGCGACGGGGAAAGTTGTAAATGTGAAAAAGGGGCAGTTCCTGAGCGGGCCGGCGATGAAGTTCGCCGTGGAAAAGATAAGGAAGGCGGGGAATGAGAAGATCGTGCTGACCGAGCGGGGCACGACGTTCGGATACCAGGACTTAGTGGTGGACTACAGGAATATTCCCTGGATGCAGGAGCATGGCGCTCC
>JAMFRX010000117.1 GCA_026224995.1 Puia dinghuensis | reverse complement strand
GCGACCGTCGCCATCGGCGCCATGCTTATAGCCGGCGTTCTATACAATATCTCCCACGCCAACCTGGCCTACGACGGGGGCGTGCACGTCTATAGCGCCTACTTCGTGCTGCTGGCGCTCTTTCTGCTGGTCCCCTATATTACCCCGCTTTGGAGGTTGCTTATTCAAAGACAGGATACGGCCCTTGCCTGGTATTACCCCGCATTCTTGTCCGGCAGGCGGGGTAAGATCCTCCTGAGCTTGAATTATACCTTCATCCTGCTTTTTATCTGGATCTCCGGATATGCCCGGTATGATGCCCATTATCATCTGAAACGGATAAAAGAGCCGGTAACCCCCGGGTTAAGAGATGCCGCAGGTTTTTATGGAGTCACAGAATTCCGGCTGAACGGCAAGGTGATCCCTTATTCGCCATTGGACAGCGTACGGTGGCAATATGTGGTTTTCGAGAAATACTCCACCCTGGTATATAAAGTTAACCGGCCTTTCTATGTGGACATTACCAATGGTGGGGGAGGCATAACCGATCTGTCCCGGAATTACGAGGTTTCCGGGATCGCCGGGGGGAAGAAATTCTTTTATTACGAGCAGGATACCATTAACCAGGTGATCACGCTGCAGGACAAGAATATCCCGCGGAGCTATTTCGACATGTATGTGAGGAATTTCGGCGCCCCTCTTTACACGTATGGAGAGGGTGGAGAGGGCAATGGTCGTAAGCCGGGTCCGGGTAAGAGGTCCGGAGGGAAAGAGGAAAAGCTTCAGTGGCACTATGACCGGCCTTCGGCATCGAGGATCGTCCTTAACGGAAGGAATGAGACGGCGGATTCCATTTACGTGGTGCTGGACCGGGTGGAAAAGAAGTATCCCTTAGAGAAGTAAACTTTTAAAGCATATAATATGAAAATAAACAGGAAGAGTCTGCTCCTTTTGATGGTTTTGGTAGCCTGGCAGACCTTAATGGCGCAGCCGGTTCCGACGCACCTGGTCATCCGGGTTAAGGCAAAGGATGCCAGTATATTCGGTCCTCATCATGCGAGTAAATATGGCGCTGTATTCGTCTCCGTACGGGATGCGGTTAGCGGAAAGCTATATGCCAAAGGGCTGCTCGGCCCCGGACCGGAGGATAGCGCTTCCGCGAAACAGGGAGTCGTGCCCGGTGGTAAGCAGGACACGGCTGCTAAGAAAACAACAGGAAGGTTCGAAGCCGTGATAGATATCGCGGAACCTACGCTGGTCACGGCTGAGGTTGTGGCCCCGACGAAAAAGAGGAATGCGGCAGCTTCTACGGGCGCGGACTTCACTTATCCTGCGGGAGAGTCAGTGATCGCGTCTACGCAATTATGGCTGATCCCGGGGAAGGATATCGACGGGGATGGGCAGCTCATCGAGATCCCGGGTTTCATCCTTGATATACTGGCGCCGTCCGGAGGGCGACATCTCCTGCTGGATACGCTGGCGGGCGGCAGGCTGAACGTCAGCGTGTCTTTGACGATGATGTGCGGTTGCAAGATAACCAGCGGCGGGCGCTGGAATGCAGATAACATAGAAGTGGCGGGCTATTTAAAGAAAAACGGGAGCAAGGTGCAGGCCACGGAGCTCCGGTTGTCGGATACCAGCCGGTACAGGGGTATTTTTACTATCCGGGAGAGGGGCAAATATGAGCTGACCGTAACAGCCTATGACCGTGTCACGAAGAATACCGGGGTGGACAAGATCGTATTTACGGTGGATTCTTCCGGGCAAAGGACAAACGCCGTCAGCGCCAATGATTTTGAAAAAGCGGTCCGGGCTGGCGGGGTGCAATTGTTGGATGTGCGAAGGCCCGATGAATTCAGTGCAGGGCATCTGCTGGGGGCCGTGCGTGCCAACTGGCATGATAGCACGGAATTCCGGGAACAGGCGGCGCACCTGGACAAGAAAAAGCCGGTGTATGTATATTGCTTAAGTGGGGGGCGTAGCGGTAAGGCAGCCGATTGGCTGGCTCAGAATGGCTTTACGCAGGTGATCGACCTGGAAGGTGGGATCAAGGCCTGGAAAGCGGCGGGCAAACCGCTGAGCGAACCGCAATAAAAACCTTGCGCGAGGACTATAGTAGAATATATTTGGTTTTTTCATTATAGTCTACTATATTAGTAGACTAATTGAAAATAAATGGAGACAAAAGCGACCCGGAGATTTCGTTTTGGAACAAGCCTGACCAGTGAACAGCTCGATTATTTCCACGAGCATGGCATCATCCAGTTTAGTGCCTTCGTAGATAAGGCCACCGTTGCCGATCTGTTGCGGGAAATTCGCGCCACCGAGCGCTATTTATTGCATAAGCGTATCGTCAAGGTGAATGGGATACCCCTGAAGTTCGGGCAGGATGTAAGCGGGGCCCCTTTTATCCAGCGGATCGCTTTTGCTTCCCACTACAGCCCGATGCTGCGCGAATTCCTGCGCGATCCACGGCTGGCTGTGCTTAGTGGTTTGCTGGGGGATTATGAAGGCCGCATCGGCGAGAACGAAAAAGATGGTCTCGTCGTCAACCATTATGTCAATACGCCTTCCAGCGCTTTTCGCCAGCTGGGCTGGCATACGGACAGTCCCCGCGACCTTTTCCTCGGAGGCCGCATCCTGCCGATGTTGAATGTGGGACTTCACCTGGATGACTGCCCCTATGAGAATGGGGGATTGCGGGTATTGCCCGGCACGCATACGCAGGGCTTGTTCCGCCTGCTCTTTAAAAAGCGCTATTTTATCGATAATACGCCCGATAAAAAAGAAGTAGGATTCGATATCGCCGCCGGCGATCTTACCGTCCACGACGGCCGCCTTTGGCACCGGGTTCAGCAATCGCCGTTCCAGGGCGAGAAAAGCCGTCGCAGGGTGATGTATATTCCGATCATCACCGGGGCCTACCAGCCCAAGACGGTTGACAGCCCCACGCCTTTTTATCATAAGCTGGGCCAGCTCAGGCTAAATCCTTCGGGAACCCGGTTTACCAACCCTTGAATCTTTTTTTCGCGGTTTCCTTTTTAGGGGTATATTGTCTCAACGACACGTAGATCCATGAAAGTCACCGCCGCGCTTGTTTGGCTATTTCTCAGCTTTTCTTGTGCCGGTCAGAATATGCAGCTGATCGAGCGGTCTTTGCTTAGGAAATATCAGCGAATCGGTTATTGGAGACAAGCAGCGTACGCCAGTTACAAGGACTATTTGATCGATTCGCTCGAAAAGGCGAATAAGGATTTTGGATCGGCGTTGAGCCGGGTTGCGAACACCTACGCCCAGTCGATCGACTATGACTTCCCTCTTCTTAGAGATTCAGGCATAACCATTGTTACTTCGGCCGACGGTCTTTTCCGGATCTATTCCTGGGATACGGAGGAGGGAGGGACGATGCACATTTTCTCGAGCCTTTTTCAATATAAAACAGGCGCGCGTGTTTATTCGAAAATCGACTCCGGAGCGGCTGATGATGATGCAAAAGCCTGGTATGATCCCTTGTTTTCCTTCCGGACGCCTGACAAGGTTTATTATCTCGCTATCAGCCACTCGATCCTCAGTAACGTTGCCCGTCACCAGGCGATCAGAGCTTTCTGTATTGACCGTGCGTCCCTGAATGATACCATCCGAATTTTTAAAACCGATTCGACAATGTCGAATACTTTAGACATCGGGTACAACAATCGGCCGTTTCGCGGGCATACCACTTTCCCTCCAACTCTTATTCTTTTTGACTCTGCATTGCAGTTGATACGGGTACCTGTAGT
>JAMFRX010000116.1 GCA_026224995.1 Puia dinghuensis | reverse complement strand
CGACCCTATTTATCGCAATATCATGAGCACGAATAAAGCACTGTTTTCAAATGAACCGTATTATTCTTCTCTTCCTTCAGATAACAATTTACCCAATCCTGGAGAGCAACCGGTATCAGTGACTGAGGTTACCAAAGGCCCCGGCGGAGAGCTCGATTTTCATATATCCAACGATTGTCCCGTGGACTTAGAATTGGTCACCATCTACACAAGATATTATGGACCGGATTTGACAGAGGTCTTAGATACTCAAATAGGCGACATTGATCACCTCCCTGCAGGACAAAAAGGCCACGTTCGCGTTTATGCACCAATTCACATAAGCGGATATAGTTGCGTTCAGTATGATATTCGTATTCCCGGCTATCCAACTGGTGGCGTGACTTTCCAAAAGACCTTTCTAACTTGTGATTTTAAATAAGAATATTCGTAGCATGCCCGATTGCTTTCTAAACAATTTTTATGACGAAACCCTGCCCGGCCTTACTCGAAAGAGACAGCTTGAGCCCACTAGCTCTCCGGTTACGAAAAAGCATACTACTACCACTCTTTATCAGCCACTCGAGGCCGGGACCTAGAAGGGCTTCAGGTAGCCGGAAATTGCCACTTAGGCGGCAACTCATCGCATCAGAAAAAAAGATAAGAAATAAGGGGAATGGATGGCCAACGTGAATTGCCCAGACATGCAATACAAAAGCTTGCCTTCCAATTATTTGCAATTTCTTGTAGCAAATCGCCTCTGTTTGTGATATGATCATTAGGTAACAATGATCCAATATTTTCCTTATCTTGTAAGTGACTATGACTCTAGTAATTGCAAAGAAGAAAGGGCCGGCCATTGTCGTACGATACCGCCTGCCGGTGAAGAGCGCCGGCGTCCGCTACTTTCCCCGAGTTTTTCTTTCCAGCGACCGTCAGTTTAAGTTTAGGCTAGCACTAGCCTTCAAAAATGCGGATCTCGCAGTTGAGCTAATTTCCCCCTTGATTTCTCATTTTTCAAAATCGCCGATATTTAAATTTACTTTGTCTGCAACTGAGACAAAGCAGATTCAGGACGTTGAAGCCTTTCTTGACAAGCCTGGACGGGTGGTTTATCTAATCGGAGAAGCCAAGCGGGCCAAGAACAAAAAGGCGCACGAAAATGAACTGTCCGTTTCCTTGGAGGATTTGGAGGCCATGGAGGATTTTGCCGATTTTTCCCCCGAGGGGGAGTCTGAAGAATTGGTCAGCGGTATGAAATTCTATGAGTATACTGAAACGGCGCATGCGCTTTTAAATGATGTTGTAGCAGGTTATACCCGACTTGCTTTTAAAGAGAAGAAAAAAGAACTGCCAGATACTGGTTTTCTGGCAGAATTGGAAGCTAACAAAATACTGGCATTAAATCTTTTGCGTCAGTCTAAAACCTTTGCTTCGTTGGATGAAATGAGCGAAGTCATCACCGAATACACTCCCATAGTTAGGGCCTTGTATGATCGCAACTCCTCTTCATCTTTACCAGTCTTTTAATGACGGAATTTCCGATCTCCCTGGAGGACCTTGCGAGTCTTCTCGAAACGATCCTAGTCGACCGAACGATTGGCATTTCCCCAGCTCTTGATCCACAATTTTTCCTTAATGCCGGCCAGCCTGGTAGTGGAAAAACAGAATTGAACAATATAACCAAAAGGCGATTGCAAGATAACGTATTAGAATGCAACGCAGATACGCTTCGAAATTACCATCCGGATGCCATACAGATCCTGCGAGATCACGAGCTAGAGTACCCCGACCTCACTTGGCCAGCGGCTGATCATTGGAATAAGGCGCTGATCGAAGCGGGCAAAGCCCGTCATTATCATCTTTTGATCGAGACCACCTTGCGAAACGCTGTCCAAGCTCAGGACACACTCGCTGCAATGAAATTGAATGGATACGCCACGCATTTGCAAGTACTTGCCGTGCCCTACCGGTGGAGCTGGCTGGGAATTCATCTCCGTTTCGAATCTATTAAGGCCAAATCTACTTTTGCCCGCCACGTCTCTGATGCAGATCTTGGTGATCGCCTTACCCAATTGCAGGCGAACCTGCCTGTTGTTCTTGCTTCGCCGTATTTGGATGGAGCGGCTGTCTACAAACGTAAATTGACTGCTAACGCAAGTCCCGAACATGCTTTGGAATTGGTGACGGACCAAAGAAACGAGGTGCTAGGTGCCTTTTTTAAAATCCTTGAAAAGCCGATGGATGACGATGAAAGAAACCTTTTTACCCTGTATTGCGAACGAATTGTTCAATATCTGGAGGACAGAGAGGCTCCGGTCGAAACTATTCTAGCCTTTAAGAACAAAGCCAGTCGGCTAGAACAGGGCGAGTAAGTATTTGAAACGATTTAGGACGGTTTGGGCAATATTTCGACTCCTCCAGATGCCCGGGAAATCTGTAATTCAATGCACTAAGCGCTGATCTATCATTAGTATATAATCGGCCTGTTTCGTTTTATTATCTTCCGGCTGTGATCGAACGATATCGTTTTCTTGACGCCCGCTTGGTAAGACTAATGGCACGCAAACTTTATATTGAAGGCATCAAAAAAATGGGGATGATCGAAACCGCAAACAATGGATCGTGGGAGTAAGGGCGACACACTGTGCATAACCTTTAAAGGGGCCGATGGAATAATTACCCATTTCCCACAACGAAAAATAGGTGTTTATACGGGTGCCCGGGAAAAAGATTAGCTCTACCTTTCTTCCCGCTAAACCTTTTAAAAATGAAAAAATTTCATGGCACCTCACCCCGAGGCCTGCTTAACCATCCTGCGTCCCCAGCCTTCGAGGGGGTCTTCGGAAGGATCTTCAGAACGCTTCCCAAAGCAGATTTTTCAGTAAAAGCCCTTAAGGACCTTGCGAAGGAAATGGTCGCAACACCCGACCCGCCCACACCCGAAACGGAGATCGACGATGAGGAGAATCCCGGGATCGACGCAGGGTATACCTACTTCGGTCAGTTCATCGATCACGACCTCACCTTCGATCCGAATAGCAGTCTGCAGAAACAGAATGATCCCAATGGGACCATTGACTTCCGCTCGCCAAAATTCGATCTGGACAATCTTTATGGCAGAGGACCGAATGACCAGCCCTACATCTATGAACCGGATGGGGTGCATTTCATCCTGGGGCCGGCAATGACCGGCAATGCAAAAGACCCGAAGGCCAGGGGACTCCAACGAAATAACAGCGACCCCAAGCGGGCCATCATCGGGGACCCGCGCAATGATGAGAATGTCATCGTCTCCCAGCTGCAGGCTTCGATGCTGCGTTTTCATAACGTCGTAGCGGATAACATGCTCAAGGAGAATCCAAATACCGCCTTCGAGGCCATGCAGCAAGCCGTGCGCTGGCATTATCAGTGGGTCGTGCTGCATGACTTCCTGCCCACGATCGTCGGTCAGCCGATGGTGAACTCCATCCTGCCGCACCTGGTCTCGGGCAAGAGCATCTTCGAGGACAAGCCCAAGCTGACGATCTTCTCCTGGTCCAATGACCCTTTTATCCCCGTGGAATTCTCGGTGGCCGCCTATCGCTTCGGTCATTCCATGGTGCGGCCCATCTACCGGCTCAATCAGACGCTGGTCGACAGGCAGACTATTTTCTCGGGCGATCCGAATAAGAGCTTAAATGGGTTCCGGGAATTTCCGCTCACCTGGGCGATCGATTGGGACCTGTTCTTCGACCCGGGAGGCGCACCGCTCGTCGGCAAGAACCGGATACAGAAGGCCTATAAGCCGGATACTTCGCTAGTGAATCCGTTGGGCGACCTCGCCATCGCCAAGGAGATCAGCGGCGACCTGCAGATCCCCTCGCTGGCAGAACGCAATCTGTTGCGCGGGAAGGAATTTGGGCTGCCAAGCGGCCAGAGCGTGGCACGGTACATGAACATACCGGTGATCCCGGATAGTGACCTGCGTGTAGGCAAGGCCAATGAAGACGGAGAGAATCCCGGTAAGGACGGCAAGATCGCCAACAAGCTGCTCACGGATATCAGCAAGGAATTTAAAGATAATGCTCCGCTCTGGTACTATGTGCTGACCGAAGCGCAGCAGGAGTTCAAGAACAACGGCACGGCGTTGAAATTAGGACCCGTAGGCGGCAGGATCGTGGCCGAAGTGTTGATCGGACTGTTGGTGGGCGACTCCTTTTCGTTCCTGAGCCAGCACCATGATTGGAAACCCTTTAAGCAATTTCTGGATAAGACCGGACAATTTAAGATCAGAGACCTGCTGAGATCCATACGTTAACGTTAATTGCTATTGCCATGGAGGATGACTTCCTTAAACTCTCGTCCATCCTGACGGGCTTCGAGCCGCTCGATGCGAAGCTGGGACGACTATACTATCTCGAAGTTAAAAAAGCGGCCGGGGCACAGCTGACCCTGCTGCTCGAAACGTACAAGACCCACGTTATTGGGCAGCCCGGCAATCCCGAAGACCTCATAAGGGCCTGCATCTGGAATGTCCAGGACCTGCGCACCCTCAGCCAGGCGATCATCAACCTCTGGTATACGGCCATCCTGAACTTCGGGGCCGTGAGCTGGATAGCGCCGCCCGAGGCCTATTTCGATTCCCTGCTCTGGAAAGCGATAGAAGCACATCCGCCCGCAATCTCCGGTGGCTATTTTGGCTACTGGCGTTATCCACCAGAAAATTAAACCGATGGACAACAACTATGACGTCATCATCATTGGTGCAGGCGTTGCCGGCGCGCTGATCGCCGATAAGCTCTCGGCAGCCGGAAGACGGGTGCTGATCCTGGAAGCCGGTGAGACAGGCCGGGCAAGAGTAGAGCTCGTAGGCTCTTACCTTACCGCCGCCGCGCAAACGCTGGGCTCGCCTTACAAGGTGGTGCCGAAGCCCCTGAAGAATATGGCGCCAAGCCCCGATGGCACCAACGACTACTACGACCAGCCAGACGGTACACATAATCCCATGGTCTTCAAGAGCACCTACGAGCGAAGGGTAGGAGGCAGCACCTGGCACTGGCTGGGTAACTGTCCGCGGCTGCTGCCGAATGATTTTAAGTCGTTTAGCCTATATGGCTTCGGGAAGGACTGGCCCATCGGCTATGACGACCTCGAGCCCTGGTATTGCCAGGCGGAAAAAGAGCTGGGCGTCTCGGGCGATCATGAGGGATTGAATGGTTTGTTTGGCGCGAAGCGATCAGCCCCTTTTCCTATGAACCGCATCTGGCCGTCGTATAGCGACCTGAAGGTGGCCGAAGCCCTGGCGTGTTCCGCGAACCTGTGGTCGGAATACAACGACGAGCCGCTGGTCCTGCTGTCGACGCCGCAGGCCCGCAACTCCGCGCCCTATGACGGCCGGCCCGTATGCACCGGTAATAGCAGCTGCGTCCCTATCTGCCCCGTCGGTGCGAAATATGATGGGGCAGTACATGTAGATAAGGCCGTCGCCAACAAAGCCCGTCTCAGCGAGAAGTCCATCGTCACGAAGATCACGGCGGCCCCTGATGGAAAGATTACCGGCGTAACTTTTATCGATTGGGACGGAAACCCTCATACCGTCTCTGCGCGGCTCTACGTCCTCGCGGCAAATGCCATTGAATCGCCAAAGCTGCTATTGCTATCTGGCATCGCCAATACCAGCGACCAGGTGGGCCGAAATCTCATGGACCACCCGCAGGGCGAAGGCCTCTGTGTGTCTGCGGAGCCCTTGTTCCCCTTCCGCGGGCCGCCCACCACCAGCGGGATCGACAAGTTTCGGGACGGCGCCTTCCGGAAGGACTTCTGCGCCTTCCGCATGAGCATGGGTAACGATGGCGGGGGAAGGACCCAGAGCCCGCAGGCTATCCTGGGTCAGCTGCTACAGACTGATTTTGGCACCCAAATGCGAAGTAAACTTCGCTTTAAGGTGACGCGGCAGTTCCGCATCAGCTTTCTCGCCGAGATGAAGCCCCTCCCCGCGAACAGGGTCACCCTCTCGCCCTTGCTGGACGACGCGCTCATTCCCCGTCCAAAACTCAGCTTTACCATAGATGACTATACCATGAAGGGCTTCGACCGCATTGCCGAGGTCATGAAGTCCATCCTCCTTACGCTGGGTACCAGGTTTGACGATCTTGTCCTGCCGGACCACACCACCCCCTTTCTCGCCGCGGGCCATATCATGGGTACCTGCAGGATGGGGTCGGACCCGCATGACTCGGTGGTGGATGCCGACTGCCGGTGCCATGATCATGGGAATCTATTTATTGCCGGCGGAAGCGTATTCCCCACCGGCGGAACGGCTAATCCTACCCTCACCATCGCGGCCCTCAGCCTCAGGTTGGCGGACAGGCTGGAACGGGAGCTCAAGCAACCCTCTTAATACGATTTAATATGAATACTCCCGTAGCCTCGAGGTCCGCGCTCGTTAGCCTGCTCAGCGAAGCCTGCGAGCTGGAGCATGGGCTGGCCTGCTCCTACCTGTACGCTGCCTTTACCCTCAAACAAAGCGTCTACGAAGAGGATCTCAGCTGGCAGGAATTCCAGGCCCTTCGCATCTGGGCGGGACAGCTCTACTTCATCGCGAGCCAGGAGATGATGCACCTGTCGCAGGCCTGGAACCTGCTGACCGCCATCGGCGGGACGCCGTACTATATGCGGCCCAACTTCCCGCAGAACCATAAATACTATCCCCTTAACCTGCCGTTAAAATTGGAGCCCTTTGGCAAGAAGGCGTTGAAGCGGTTTACCTTCTATGAGCTGCCTAGCCATGTATCGGACGTGGAATTCCTGGAAAAAGAATTCGGCATCACGCTGCAAGACATAGAGAAGGCCTTTACGGTGGGAAAGCTCTATACACAGATCAGGGAATACTTTAACGCAATCGACGAAGACCAGCTGTTCATTGGTGACAAGTCGCTGCAAGTTGGTGCCGATGTCTGCCATTTCAACGAGATCGTAAAAGTCGTGGACCGCGCTTCTGCCAACCGGGCAATCGATATGATCATGGAACAAGGCGAGGGGAGCGTCAAAGACCAGATCGACTGTCACTATGGTCTCTTCGTCCGGTTGGACAAGGAGCTGGATCAGCTGAGCGCGGAAGCGACTACCCGCGGCGCCGAGTTTAAGCCGGCCCGGACCACCATCGAGAATCCTATTACCACATTCGACCGATCCATCGGCCCGCACGGCGCCACCTGTATCCAGGACCCTTATACCAATGACGTGGCGATCCTCTTCGATAACATCTACAGCCTTATGCTGCGGATGCTGCAATACGTTTTCTCTTCCGGTCCCCTTCCCGGCGACTGGCAGCGCAGGCTGGCGGAAGCCGCGATCCAGATCATGGCCCGCGCGCTCAAGCCCCTGGGCGAGGCCCTCACCCTGCTGCCGGCAGGACCCGGCCATCCCGGCATGACGGCGGGACCATCATTCGGTCTTTACCGGCATGTCTCCCTGCCTAATGAGCTGACCGCGGCGCGGATCCTAATCAACGAACGGTTTGCAGAGCTCATCGCCGTCGGTCGAGCCCTCTGCGCCCATCCAAACGCCCCTACACAATTAGTCGAAGGCATCGACAAGATCGAAAGTATTGCCCAAAAACTTCTTTCCACCCCAAAACTCTCCACAGTATGAGCACCAAGATCAGCTACCAGCGTATCGACGCT
>JAMFRX010000115.1 GCA_026224995.1 Puia dinghuensis | reverse complement strand
GACTTACCACTGGGGCTATCCTTTAAAGGACCATTCTACACTGCAATACATATTGCAACACCTGTTGCCTGATGGAAAATTCGGGGTGGATCTCTTTTTCGTATTAAGCGGGTTTCTTATCACCTCTATTTTGCTGTCTGCCAATGGTAGCAGCGAAAAAAAGTTAGTGATCATCCGAAATTTTTTCATCCGGAGGGTGCTTAGGATCTTCCCTGTCTATTACCTTACTTTAGGGATCCTGTTGATCATCGGTTGTTATCCATTTATCCAACATTACCTTATCTGGTATATCACCTATACTAATAACGTCCTCTTCTTCCGGTTAAAGTCCTGGACTGTATTTCCCCATTCCTGGTCACTGGCTGTCGAAGAACAATTCTACTTTATTTGGCCCTGGTGCATCATTTATATTGGGAAAAAATATATGAAATATTTATTTATTGGCTCTATACTGATGGGTACGCTTTTCACAGTATATGTATCGAAAATCCATGTCGATCCTTCTGCCACATTACTGACGCCGGCTTGTATCGGGGATTTCGGAATAGGCGGTTGGTATGCCTATCTTCAAAACAGGCAAAGGGATGATTTTATAAGAATTATTTCCATTCTGCTGCCTATAGCCTTTATCTCTCATTTTTACTGGGTATTTGCCCATGACAGTGGTCATTTAAGTTACTTTAGCCAGACGGCGAACTGTATCATTAGTATCTGGTTGATTCACAAGACTATCATTGCCAGGCCGGGATGGATAAAAAAAAATGTTCTGGAAAATTCGCTGTTGAATAAAATCGGCCAGGTTAGCTACGGAATTTATCTGTTTCATTATTTTATTCCCGATTTTTTCTCCCGATACATCCAGCAACATGCTCTCAACAATACAATGACAAACGTCTTATTCTCAAACTTTTATTTCAACTATTTTTTACAATTATTTACGCTGCTGTTGTTGTCTTTCATTAGTTATTACCTGTTTGAAAAGCCAATTGTCGATTTAAAAAAATGGTTTCCCTATCCAAAACAGAAGGGACAGATATTGTCATCTCCGTCCGAATAAGCAGAGGAGGAGCTGAACCTGGCCTTTTAAGTCCGGGAGACGGTACAGCTCTTGCCGCTGGCATAGCCGTTCAAACAAAACAAGAATTGTATTGAAAAAATTCATATCTTCATTTCCACTTACACATGACCGTGCCTGGTAGCATTTTTTTCACTGTCTTTCGATAAGGATCTCTGCTTAGTAATTTTTCTACACTTTTATTCAACTCTACTTTTACTGGGGCATATCCCTCCGGCCCTATCATCTATGGCTTTAAGTCCGGCGTCTGATGACGATTCCAGCCGGACCAGGAATCTGTCACTCCTTTTTTAACTATAAATTTTATCAAGATGAAAAGCAGACCTTTACAATCCTTGACGTTACAGCGGATCAATATGGCCCTATTGATCCTGATCTCTTTATCTCAAACCGCCTTCGGCCAATCCGAGACCCATAACATGGTTACCTATGACACGATCATCCCCTATCGCGGTTCCGGATCCGCCAGTCAGAACTGGGTCGTACGTATCACCCGGCCGGTCAACTATTTCACCGCCGGTAATCCGGACACTGCCAGCCGCCCCGTCATCATGACTATGCAGGGGGATGGAGAAATAAGCAGCGGCACATATATTTTTATGAATAAATACGGACCCCACTACCTCCTGGCGAATGGCTGGGATGGATCTGTCTTGCTTGGTAATGGCACACATTATCCTATTCTGATGACGGTGCAACAGAATCTTGATAATACACGGCCTAATTTATTTCAATCGCTTTTTGATACCCTGTATAAAGAATTCCATCCGAGGTCAGTGCATTATGGCGGTCTCAGCGGCGGCGTCGAAGTTGGCGGCTGGCTGCTGGGTTACCAATCGACAGCTGGCGATGAGCATGTCATGGCCAGGATACAGAGCTTTACCAATCTGTATGGAGTAGCGCCCAGCTTTCCCAATGGAGAGTCGATCCAGGGGGCGCAGGTATTGGGATATCCAGACTATTTCAAATATTGGGCAACGAAATATCATGGACGATATTTTGGTGTATCCGGTAGCGACGACGCTCAATTCAGCCCGTATCTTATTGAGCAGGCAATAAACGACACCATCGCCAGCGCTGCATATTTCAGTTGGGATAGTACAGGCGGTGGTGCGCACTGCTGCTGGAACGTCATGTATTCTACTGACACCACGAACTGGCTCAATCAGACGAAGCCGTTTGGCAACCTGTCCATCACCACGGACGGAAATGCCGCCAATACCCTCGGGGATTACTCCTACAACGCAGCGACGGGATCGAACCTATTCCAATGGATGCTTCGCCAGGGCGATACCACGCTGGTCGGCGGCTCGACGGACACGGTCTTCACTGCAAATGCAGGACCGGACCGGACGATCTATTACCCGCAGGACAGCATTCATGTCGTGGGATCGGGAGTCGACTCAGCCGGGACGATCACAGGCTATGCCTGGTCGACGATCGGCGGAACAGGCGCCACGATCGTCTCACCGGATTCCGCCAGAACGGCCATTACCGGGCTGACGACGGGCAATTACAGCTTCAAACTGACGCTCACCGACAGCCGCGGCAGGATGGTATCGGATACAATGCTGGTCCATGTAGGAGATACGACGTTTAAAGGAGAGACCCATAATTTCATTACTTATGATACGACGATCAACTATGTCTGTCTCCCCGGCTATAACGGCTGCACCGTTGGCGGGGTACAGGAGTACTTCACGCTCCGGATCAGCAGGCCGGTGAACTATTTCACGCCCGGCAACGCCGATACCGCCAGCCGCCCGCTGATCCTGACGATGCCGACGGATTCGGCGGAAACGGATACGAGCTATCTTACCCGTTATGGTCCGCATTACTGGCTGAAAAATGGCTGGGACGGGTCGGTCACGCTGGAGAACGGCAAGCATTATCCGCTGCTGATCACGGTGATCGGCAGCACGGCCAATATACGGCCTTTCAGTGTGCAACCGCTGATGGATACACTGATCAAATATTTCCATCCGCGCGCCCACTCGATCCATCTGATGGCAACGGCAAACGGTTTTACCAGTTTGGGCTGGTACCTCTGGTTCCAGGCAACAGCCGGTGACGAGCACAATATGGCGAATGTCCGCAGCCTGACCGATGTTGAAGGGATCAATCCTTCGACCAATTATGGGGTGAGCACGATCGGCTATCCCAATGCCTTTGGCTATTGGGCCCAAAAATACGGCGGAAAATTCTTCGGCCTGGAAGGCTCGAGTACCGACCGGGATATCTGGCAGATCAGCGAGAACATGAATGATTCTGTGGCAGGCAGCGCTTATTACTCCTATGAGAAGGCCGGTGGCGGCGCCCAGGGCTCTTATGACAGCCTGTATAATCCGTCGGTAACGAACTGGACGAATACGATTCCTTACGGGAATGCTTTCATTACAACGGTCAGCCCGCATGTCAATACGATGGGCACCTATAGCTACGATCCCACCACCGGAACGAATATTTTCCAGTGGGCCTTGCGGCAGGGCGATACGACGCTTGTCGGACCCGGAACGGACACGCTGGCCACATCCCGCAATATCGATACTGCTGAGGGCGCCCTGGTAGTGCCGGCGGCCGGCGCAGCGGGAGATGTGCCGCTGATGGTCTATCCGAACCCGTCTTCCCAGCAGGACGTCATGCTGACGTTCAGCAATGCGTTGACCGGGAAGGTCTCTGTCATGCTGGTCAATGAGGCCGGGACTATCGTGCGCACTTACCAATTCCCTAAACCGGATACATACTTCCTGCGGCAGCTGCCGCTAGGAGGGCTGACGAAGGGGGTGTATTTCATCAAGGTGTCGATGCCGGGCTATCAAGCAACGAAACAGCTGATCCGCTTCTAAAACTATCAATCGACTCATGAAAAAACGGGAGCCTGCAAGGGCTCCCGTTTTTAACTATAAACTTGATCACCATGAAAAGCAGGCCTTTACAAATCCTGGTCTTTTTGGCCCTGGTCTCTTTATCCCAAATGGCCTTCGGCCAGTCCGAGACCCATAACATGGTTACCTATGACACCATTATTCCCTACAAATGTCTGTGTAATCAGTATGACGGTTGCGAATCGGGAGGTACTACCTTAAACTGGGTGGTGCGTATCACGCGCCCCGTGAATTATTTCACTGCGGGCAATGCCGATACTGCCAGCCGGCCCATGCTCCTGACCATGCAAGGAGATGAACAAGTAGGAGACTCCACCAGTTTTATCAATACCTATGGCCCGCACTACTGGCTGGCGAATGGCTGGAATGGGTCGGTTCAATTAGGGAATGGCACCCACTATCCTCTTTTGGTCACTGTTCAACAATGGGCTGTGAATACCAGACCGATGATGGTGCAGCAGCTTTTGGACAGCCTGTTCAGGGAATTTCATCCCCGATCGGTGGCGATGGCAGGTCTGGACGGCGGCGTAGAGGTTTTTGGTTGGTATATGATGTATTGTCAAACCACCGGCAACGAAAAGAACATGCAGCACATCAAGGCGTTCGTGGACCTGGAGGGCCTTACCCCGGGCTCTATTAGTGTCCCTTGCGGCACCCTGGAAAATTACCTGACTGGCTTCGGACATTGGGCGAAGGCTTACGGCGGTCGTTTCTTTGGATTGCAGGGAACGGGGGACCCGCGTAATATATTCCAGATCACCCAGAACATAAATGACAGCGTGCCGGGAGCGGCCTACTTTTCGTTTGAAGGCGACTCAAGCGGCGGGCACTGTTGCTGGAATGACTTTTATAACCCTGCAGTTACCAACTGGCAGAACATAACCTCTCCCTACGGCAATTCCTACATAACGACCCAGACGGGGACAGCGCCCAATACTGCCGGCAATTACGTCTATAACCCCACCACAGGCAACGGCCTTTTCCAATGGATGCTGCGGCAGGGAGACACAACTCTTGCAGAACAGACCCTCCCATTAAAATTAAAATGGAATATCACATTAGGTGAATACGGCGTACCGGCAATCGACTCCGTTGGCAGGGCCGTCATATTTTCCGGCAACCTGGCGCTGACCGGCAACAACGGTGCGGGAACATCCGGCGTACCGAAAGCCGTGACTAGTAATCCAAATAGTTCGATTCCTACGATGATGGGAGTCGCTAATACGATACACGGATCAGTATTCATCGGCATCGATAGCATCGCTTATTTCACAGGCAGCAATGAGCAGGCTTCGCTGAACGGAAGCACGATCTCGCCGCAGGATACTCTTGCCAGGATATCTGTCGATTCCAGAGGAGTACCGCTGACGGGTATCGCGCTCGCTTGCGGTAGTTATACCCAGGGAGGTTCCCCTGACACCACCGTCGAGGGCCTGTTCCTCGTCAAACATGGTAGTCTAAGCGATACGGTATTCTACGTCGGTCACAAAAAGTACGGCATGGCCGGTGACGGCTCTATAGCCGATAGTATAGTCAACTTGCCCACCATCAGTTTCAGCCTGGCTTCGGGCAAAAGAGTGATCCAACTGACGGGTGAGCAGGTAATGATCATGCTCCTGAATGACGGGACTGTCTACACCTGGGGAGATAACCAGTACAGCGCTCCTTTTGGCCGTCTTGTGACTGGTAACAACTATGCGACACCGGTACAAGTGACTGGATTCGACACCGCTATTGTCCAGGTGGCCGGAGGTAATAGTACCGGTGTGATCGCGCTCTCCGCCAGGGGAAAACTCTGGGGATGGGGAACCTACAGCGGTTATTTGGGTAACGCGGCCAATACGAAATATGCCTCCCCGACAGACCTGACGACCCATATTACGAGCAATATCATGAATGGGACCCGGACGACCATTACACAGATCGCCGGTAACTCCACTTGCTTCCATATCATTGCTAACGACTCCACCTTATGGGGTTGGGGTGACAATGCGATGGGAGATATTGGTAATGGCGTCGAGGCCAACATGTCGTCTCCCCCCTCCGGTTCCAGTCCCTGGTTTATAAATCCGGGAGGCATTCTGATCCTGCCCCAGACGCTTCCGGTCCAGGTCACCGGCCGGCACAACTTCGTCCACATGTACAGTGGGCAGCTGTTCTGCTTCCACTTTGCCGTCCTGGATGCTCTCGGTAATATCCTCTGGTGCGGTCGTAATAAGGGAGCGATGATCCCTAATGGAGTGATCGAATGTTCCGGTGACGGTACTCAGCTATCGGGAGCTTACCCCAACGGATGGGATATACCTTATCTGACCATCGTCGTTCCCTATGCGATCACGGCACCTGTTCAACAAAGTGTTCTGGGTTGCCATACGGGCCAGGTTACAACCGACTGCTACAGTTGCGGTGCCACAACTGGGGCTACCGCTAATGCCGGGTCCAACCAGATGGTTGTCTCTCCGGCCGCTTCCTTAACAGGCACAGCTTCCAGCACTGGCAAGGTCATCTATACCATCTGGACACAGACATCGGGACCTTCGTCGGTGATCGATCTGCCATCGAGCCTAACACCCATTGTAACCCTATCGACCCCAGGCACTTACCTCTACCAACTTCGGGTACAGGACCAGGGATTCGACACAGCAATATCTACGGTGACGATCACCTACGGCAGTGATACGCTGGCCGTCTCCCGCAATATCGATAGTGCACAGAGCGCCCTGGCGGCGCCAACGACTGACCCGGCGGAAGATATGCCGTTAGTGGTCTATCCGAATCCATCTTCCATGCAGGACGTCATGCTGACGTTCAGGAATGCTTTGACCGGGAAGGTTTCGATCACGCTGGTCAATGTGGTCGGGACTGTCGTGCAAACCTACCAATTCCCCAAAACGGACGCATACTTCCTGCAGCAGCTTTCGTTGGGAGGATTGGAAAAGGGTGTCTATTTCATCATGGTGTCGATGCCGGGCTACCAGGCCACCCGGAAATTGGTCCGTTTCTAAGCGGCAGTCCAGCAGTAAGACAAGGGGCAGCCTAGCAGTAAGACGCCGGGGTTTCTTCCTGTGCTGCCAACTTGTCACTTTCAATACCTTTTCTACTTATCTTTGCCACCTAAATGTAGAATCAACAATGCTTGAACAGCTGGGGACATCGTCGCATGATGAGGGAAGGCAGGGAGAGTCTTATGTCCCATTGGTTGCGGATAGCCGGAACTACCGCAAGAAATTTTATATAGAGAGCTATGGTTGTGCGATGAATTTTTCAGACAGTGAAATCGTGGCTTCTATTCTGAATGATAATGGATTCGGCGCCACCCGCAATTATGAAGAGGCGGATCTGGTACTGTTGAATACCTGTTCGATCCGGGAGAAGGCGGAACAGACGGTGCGCAGCCGGCTGCATATCTTTCGCCAGGTGAAGCGGAGCAGGCCCGGGATGTTGATCGGCGTGCTGGGCTGTATGGCCGAGCGGCTGAAGGAAAAATTCCTGCAGGAAGAACGGCTGG
>JAMFRX010000114.1 GCA_026224995.1 Puia dinghuensis | reverse complement strand
GAGCTGCTGATCCGTGAAAAAAGGGCGGTCATCGAGGTAGGGGACTTACCGGTGGTCAATGCCAACCGGGGGCAGATCCGCCAGGTCTTCCAGAACCTGCTGTCCAACGGACTGAAGTTCTCGAGACCGGGTTATCCGCCGCGGGTCACTATTGACTCCATCTGTATTGCCGACCGGTCTTTTGATAGTCCGCCGGCGCCGGAAGGGCCCTATGTGCTGATCACGATAAAAGACAATGGCATCGGCTTCGACGAAAAATTCCGGGAGGACATCTTCTCCTTGTTCCAGCGGTTACACGCCAAGGATAGCTATGAGGGTACGGGCATCGGGCTGGCCGTGACCAGACGGATCATCGAAAAGCATAAGGGGCTGATCAAGGCCCGGAGCAGCCCGGGCCAGGGCGCAACATTCCTGATCTTGCTGCCATCACGATGAACGCGCGCATCCCAGGCGAAAAATAAAAATCGGCGGGTCACCGTTATATCTGGTTATAAAAACCAGTACATGAAAACCCCCTTCAACCCTCGTAAAATCTTCATCTTTCGTACATGCATGTACGTTTTTTTGACCCTGGGGTCCTGTCGGATCAACGCACAGATCGTTGGCGAATGGACCTGGGAGAGTGGCAGCAGCTCACCAAATGCTGCCGCTGTCTATGGCACTAAAGGTGTCGCAGCCGCAGGCAATCATCCAGGCAACCGGGATAGCCCCAGCGGATGGATGGATGGCTCAGGAAATTTCTGGGTCTTCGGCGGCGACGATGCGAGCGCCAACAGCCTTAACGATCTTTGGAAATACAGTCCCACCACCAAACTGTGGACCTGGGTAAGCGGCAGTAACACAGGCAATTCCGCTGGAACATACGGCACCAAGGGAACCTTCGCTGCCGCCAATGCCCCGCCTGCCCGCTTCGGCCAGGCAATGACGATGGATGCTTCCGGAAATTTCTGGCTCTTCGGCGGCGCCCCCGCGGCGACACTCGGAACCACTGCTTTCCTCAACGATCTTTGGGAATACAAACCTTCCACCAACCAGTGGACATGGGTTAGCGGTAGTAATTCTACGGGAGCCCCCGGGGTCTATGGCACCAAAGGCACGGGCTCGACCGCAAATGTGCCCGGCGGAAGAATTTATCCAACAATTTGGACGGATGCCACAGGAAATATTTGGATCTTTTCCGGGCTCGGTTTGGACAAGAATAGCACGGCCGACAATCTTAATGATCTTTGGGAATATACCCCTTCGACTAAGAAGTGGACCTGGGTGACCGGCAGCAATACCGTGAACGCCACCGGCGTCTATGGCACCAAGGGCACGGCGGCAACGGCCAATACACCCGGCGCCCGCAATGCGAGCAGCGGTTGGCGCGATGCCGCTGGTAATTTCTGGATCTTCGCCGGCGCGACAGGCGCCTTCTTTACTGGCGGCAACAGCTACAACGATCTGTGGAAGTACACGCCATCCACGGCAAAGTGGACCTGGGTGAGTGGCAACAATACCGCCGGCGGTACTGGGGTACACGGCACCGAGGGTGTCGCAGCCGCGGCCAACATGCCCGGAGCACGCTACTCGCAAGGCGTCACCGTCGACGTCACGGGAAACTTCTGGCTCTTCGGCGGGTTAGATGGTGGCACAGGCTCGGCCTACGATGATCTCTGGACCTATAGCCCCACCTCTAATGAATGGGCCTGGGTCGATGGCAGCACCGGCTTCAATGCCGGCGCCGTACACGGCACGCTGGGTGTCGCCGCGGCTTCCAATACTCCGGGCGGCAGAGGCTTCTCCAGTGTCTGGGCCGACGCCACCAACAATATCTGGGTGACCAGCGGCTACGATGGCGCTAACGATAACAACGATCTGTTCGAATGGTCCATCATCAACACACTCGCCGTCCGCGATCTTGAGCTCCAGGGCGTGCACCAGCCAAAAGCCAATGAGCTGTCCTGGTATTTGACCGGCGACTTCAACACCGCGTATTTCTCTGTAGAGAGAAGCGCCAATGCAAGCCCTTTCACCGCCATCGGCAGCTCACCTGCCGCCGGCAATACTTTTAGCGATACGCACCTAACAGCGGGATCACTACTCTACCGCGTGAAGGAAGTAGACATCGACAGCTCCATCGTCTACTCCCCGGTGATCGCGCTAGCCGGCGCAGGCAGCAGCACTACCGTGTATCCTAACCCTACCCGCGGCGCAGTGACACTGCAGCTGGGGGGCGATGGCCTGTCGGGGACTGTTGCCACGCTGTATGATCTCAGCGGTAAGGCCGTGGCGCAGTGGATGATCACGTCGGGAACGCAGTGGTTGGATGTAAGTCATTTTGCGGTGGGAACTTATTTATTGCGGTTGGCGAATGGAGAAAGCGTGAAGATCATAAAAAAATAAAAATATTTTTTCGTTCGGCGTTTAACAACCGGCAGCCTTCACTCAACGAGTGGCGGCTGCCAATCTATTAACGGTATCGCATTGTTTCGCTACCCAGTTTCGGGTATATGATCCTCCCATTTTAGTGTCTATCTTTAATTTGATAGTCTACCCCACCCCCTGCATTACTCATTCTTAAAAATTTATTTATGGACGCCAAAAGCGAAAAGAACCGCCTTTTGATGGCGGACGTTATTGCCCAATCCTGGAAGAGCCCGGAATATCTGCGGAACCTCGTCGCCAATCCAAAGAAGGTATTGTCGGAGGCCGGGGTGGAAGGGATTAGCGATGAGATCCAGCTGCATGTGCTGGAAAATTCCGCGAAGAAGAAATACCTCGTGCTGCCCGCCACCGAGATCCAGGCGACTTATTTCCCCCTGCTGTCGGAGATGCTCCGGAAGTCTTTGCCCCTGCCCGAGGGCGACCAGGTGGTGCTGGTGCAGAATACGACCAAAGTGGTCAACATCATTATCCCGATGGCGCCCCGCATTTCCGGTATCAATATAGATGCCTCGCATGTCCAGCTGCTGATGGAGACCGGCTGGGAAGCTATCTTCTTATGGACAAGCGCCAATGCCGCTGCGGAAGTGAATGCGGTCGTCTGGGCCAATGCGGCGGCCGTTACCCTGGCGGTCGCGGTTGCGGCCATCGTGCTGATCTAATCGTGCTGATCTAAAAAAACAATCCTTATGAGCTGGACAACTACCGTTGAAAGAAACCAGGCTGGAATAAACAGCGGGGAGATCAGGCTTTTGCTGAAAGAGAAATGGGCCGTCGGCGACGAGTATATCGCCGGGATCGCACATACCAAACGGTTTTTGGAGCGCTGGGTCGCCGACCCGAAATTCAGGGTCGAAGCGCAGCAGGACGCGCGGGGAGCCGCCGCACGCTATGGGCTGCAGGCCGATCCGGAAGAGATCCGCATCCTCTGGGATGTCGAGGCGGGCAAGGCGCATTCACCCGGCGATCCCACGCCGCTGGCGGTGAGGCGCTATCAATCTTTTGTACACGAGAAGCTCCAATACCGCGATCTTATCCGCGTGGCCGGCCATCCGCTCGATCAGGCATTCAAGGACTGGCGGATACGCCAGGTCCACCGCACGGCTGTCGAAGTCGGAATATCCAAGGCGCATAGCATCGTCCATGCCCCCGTTGTCTTCGAGCTGAGCAAGGGCTGTTCGGTGGGCTGCTGGTTCTGCGGCGTGGCGGCGCCAAAATTGGATGGCCATTGGCGTTATGATGCCGGGAACGCGGGCTTATGGCAGGAGATATTGCAAGTGATAAAGGAGATCATCGGGCCGGCGGCGGCCCGGGGATTCTGCTACTGGGCTTCGGACCCGCTGGATAACCCGGATTACGAAGCATTCATGATAGACTTCCACCACATCCTGGGCATTTTTCCGCAGACGACGACCGCTATCCCCCAGAAGTATCCGGCGCGGGTGCGGGAGCTGCTGAAGCTGAGCGACAGCCTGCATGGGGAATTGAATCGATTCTCCGTGATCACCCTTAGCCAGCTGGAGAAGATCTTCCAGGAGTTCACGGCGGAAGAGCTGGTCTTCGTCGAGCTGGTGACGCAGAATGAAGGCGCGCTCAGCGGTAAGAGCATCGCCGGCAGGGCAAGGGACCCGCGTTTCCGTTCGAAGCTGGAGAAACTTTTCCCGGTGATCGATCCCACGCAAACCGGCACGATCGCCTGCGTCTCGGGCTTCCATTTCAGCCTGGTCGATCAGACCATCCGGCTGATCAGCCCTTGCAATTCCTGCGACGAGTGGCCACTAGGCTACCGCATCTATGACGAGCAGCGCTTCGAGACGGCCGCCGATGTGGAGACGATCCTACGCAAGATGATCCGGGAGCAGATGCCAGCACGCCTCTCGCTCGACCGGGCTGTCAGCATCCGCCACGGGCTGGAGCTGGAGTTCATCGAGCAGGGGTTTGTCCTTGCCGCCGCGACGATGCGATACAGCTTCCACGGTCACCTGCCATGGACCTCGCTGGGTCGCATCCTGAAAGGGCCGGCCAGCGACGTAGAGGGCATGGCCCCAAGCGTGGATGGCGTCGCCCAGGCCCGTAGCGTGCAGGGTATCGCCCTGGCCATGGAACGAGAGGCTTCGACCCCCTTTGAAGTGACGCTGCTGATGCTCGGCCAGCTCTTTGAGTTCGGCGTCTTCGAACAAGATCCGCCCTGGCGCCCGTCGCCGGGAATCGCAACGATAAAAACGCTCTAAAGCTTTCTTCATGGATGTCTGTCTGCTCAATATGCCTTATGCCGGATTGGAACGCCCCTCCATCGCCCTGGGGATCCTGGAAGCCTACCTCAAACGGGACCATCGGACCTATACTTCCATCTATGCCAACCTGCTATTCGCGGAATACATTGGCGTGGAGTCCTACTATTTCATAGAGCTCACCAGCAATGAAGACCTGCTGGGCGAGTGGACCTTCGCACCGGCGGCCTTCCCGGATTTTATGCCCGACCCCAACGCCTTCTTCAGTCTGTTCCGGGATATGAAGCCGGATTTCCAGGCGAAGATCATGGAGGTGCGGGGGAAGAGCGCGCAATTCATAGAGGGCCTCACCCAGCAGGTGCTGGGCTTGTCGCCGCGAATAGTAGGCTGTACGTCCACCTTTCAACAGAACTGCGCCTCCCTGGCCTTGCTGCGAAGGATCAAGGAAAGCGATCCCAGCGTGATCACCATGATGGGCGGCGCGAATTGCGAGACGCAGATGGGCGTGGCTTTGTTGAAGACTGCGCCCTGGGTCGACTATATCGTTTCCGGTGAAGCGGAAGACCTGTTCTCCGAACTGATCACGCGTTTACTCACGGGCCGCAGGACGGCCGAAGACGGTCCCTTCCCCGCTGGCGTCCTCTGCGGCAGGGAAGCCAGGAGGGCCCTCAAGAGCCCGGTGACGGTGCCCCGGGCCGTGATAAAGGAGATGGATACCGTGCTGGTGCCGGAGTATGATAGTTATTTCAAGGCGGTGAATGCCTCGGGTCTGCACCTGGTCATCAAGCCGGGACTGTTGATGGAGACCTCCCGCGGCTGCTGGTGGGGCGCCAAGCATCATTGCACCTTCTGCGGGCTCAACGGGGAAGGGATGGCGTTCCGCTCCAAATCGCCGGCCCGGGTGGTAGGAGAATTCAGCGAGCTGGCGGACAGGTACAGGGTCTACGATTTCGAGATCGTGGACAATATCCTGGACATGCATTATATGGATACGGTCCTGCCACAGCTGAGCGCTGTTCCGAAGCCCTACAGCATTTTCTATGAGACCAAATCCAACCTGAAGAAGAGTCAGGTCGAAACGCTGGCCCGGGCAGGCGTCCAGTGGATCCAGCCGGGGCTCGCGAGCCTGCACGAGAAAGTCCTCACACT
>JAMFRX010000113.1 GCA_026224995.1 Puia dinghuensis | reverse complement strand
GTCGAAAGAACTGGGGTTTCGGACTCCGGCCGAAGCCATCGGACAGGTACTCTATACCTGGGGAAAGAACGTGCCGATCGTCGGCGTAGTCGCCGATTTCCATAAGTACTCGTACCGGCAGCCTATCCAGCCGTTGCTGATCGCCGGGATGGCCTGTACGGATATTGCCGTCCGGATGGATCTTCATGGCCAGCCGGCGGGGGCGGCCAAGGCTATTCTCGCCCGGGTTGAGCAGCAGTGGAAGGCCGTCTACCCGCATCGGCCATTCGAGGCGAGCTTCTTCGACGAGGAGATCGCACAGCTCTACCAGCGGGAGCAGACCTTGGAAGGGTTGATGGATGTGGCTACGGGGATCACCTTGTTCATCAGCTGCATAGGGTTATTCGGGCTGACCCTGTTCACCACGGAGCAGCGGACCAGGGAGATCGGCATCCGCAAGGTGCTGGGGGCTTCTATCAGCGATATCCTGGCGTTGTTGGGCAGGGATTTCGTGGGGCTTGTGCTGGTTGCGCTGGTGATCGCCTCGGCGGCGGGGTGGCTGCTGATGCATCGCTGGCTGCAGGACTTTGCTTATAGGGTGGGGATTGGGGTGGATGTGTTCCTGCTGGCGGGAGGAGGTTTGTTGGTGGTTACGATGCTGACAGTCGGGGTGCAGGCGGTGAGGGCGGCGAGGGTGAATCCGGTGAAGAGCTTGCGGGTGGAGTAGGGGATAAAAAAAGGGCAGTGTAGAAACACCACCCGGCAAAGGTCTAACCATTGTTGCCATAAAAACAATCAGCATATCTATGGTCCTGCTTCGGCAGGACTTTTTTTGCAGTTACGGAAGGAGTCGAACCCTCGTAAAAGGTCTTGCGAACCTCCGCCTTGCCACTCGGCCACGTAACTCATGTAATCCGAGTACAAAATAGTTCAATCTAATTAGTCTACCAAATAAGTAGACTAATAATTTGTGCAGTTGTCCACATTTTTTAAGAAAGTGTTATAAAATAAAAGAATGATGGGTTCGTTTTGGGTTAACTTTGCCCGCTAAGCCAGGGGCGTATTCCCGGCACATTAAAAAACAGCAGGGACAAGGTAAAACATGGTATATAAAAATAGCGTATTAAGGGCGGTCTGCGTGGCAGGCGCCTGTGGTCTGGTAGTTCTTACAGCCTGCAACAACGGCCAAACGGAAATCGCTAAAAAGAAGGACAGCACGGCTGTTGTCGCCAAGGCGCCCGTCACGGATACGGTGGTAGCTCCTCCCGAAACAGCTTCCGGCCCCCTTGATACAGCACTTTACAACAAGATCATGGTCCACCTGGCGAATGGCGACTCTTCGGGGCGCTGGCCGGTGAAGGCGGCCTATCCGCTTGCGGGGGCTGTACTGCCGTTTAAACGGATCGTCGCCTATTATGGCAATCTATATTCCAAAAACATGGGAGTTTTGGGAGAATTTCCGCCTGATGAGATGATCCGGCGGCTGAAGGTGGAATTGAAGAAATGGCAGGAGGCCGATACCAGCATTCCGGTAGTGCCGGCCTTACACTATATCGCAGCAACGGCCCAGGGTGCTCCAGGGAAAGATGGGAAATACCGGCTGCGGATGCCGAACAAGCAGATCGACTCCATTCTGCACATTGCGGAGCGGATCCATGCGTTGGTGTTTTTGGATGTGCAGGTAGGCTTCAGCGATGTGGAAGCCGAGATCCCTGTGCTCGAGAAGTACCTGAAAATGCCGAATGTGCACCTGGGTATCGACCCTGAGTTCTCCATGAAGACGGGCAAGAAGCCCGGAAAAGTGATCGGCACGATGGATGCCGCCGATGTGAACTGGGTCACCAATTACCTGGCCAACCTGGTGAAGGTTAATCATATTACGCCTAAGATCCTGGTGGTGCACCGGTTTACGCGGCCGATGATCACCAACTACAAGAGTATCCGTTTGCATCCCGAGGTGCAGATCGTCATGGATATGGACGGGTGGGGTGAGCAAACGTTGAAATACGACAGCTACAAATCATATATCGCTCGTGAGCCGGTGCAGTTCACCGGGTTCAAGCTCTTCTACAAGAATGATTTCCGTAAAAAGGGAAGCCGGATGTTGACGCCTAAAGAGGTGTTGTCACAGAAGCCGAGCCCCATCTATGTTCAGTATCAATAATCTCCAGAGCGGCAATAATAATTAAGTACTATCCAGGCAGCGTATCGCCGTGGGATCCCCGGGCCTTATTCCTTTCGAAATAGGTGTCGAGGGAGAGTGGGCCGCTTCCTTCTATCAGGAAGAAGAGGACCAGCACGAAGGTCAGGATGGCAAGACCCAGTTCAGGCTCCGGTGCGGGTCCGCCTTTTTGCACATTGACGAACACAATGGCGCCGATGAGGACAGGCAGCTGAAGAAGCGCGATCAGCCGGGTCCACAGGCCTACGAGGATCATGAATCCGCTGAGCAGGTTGGCCCAGGTAATAAGGATCGGCAGCCAGTGGGTCTCGTTATCTACTACGCCCGCGCTACCATACAAAATGCGATCTAAAAGCATGGAATCCCGCATGAAATTGATCCCTTTCGCCATTAAGAATAGTCCCAGCCCCATCCGGACGATGACCAGCCACGGAGGATAATGGGCCGCGCTCCAGCTGCGTATCTGTTGAATAGTTGTCATGATAATGGGTTTTAATCCATTATTAATCCAGCAATTGCCATGCCCTCACTTTAGTTTTTTGATCAAATACTTTGGGGACTCTTCGTAACCCTGTCGCCGGTAAAAATCGTGGGCGCGGGTCCGTCGCGAATGGCAGTGGACCTCCAGGAGGGAGCAGCCGCGTTCGCGGGCGAGACGGGTGGCGGTTTCTTCCAGTTGGCGACCGATGCCTTTGTTTCTGGCGGTGTCGTCAACCGCGAAATAGCTGATACGGGCGAAATCGCCTTCCAGGGCTATCTGGGGGATGAAGTGGAGGGAGAGGAAGCCGAGGATGGTGGTGGCGGGTTCTTCGGCCCACACCAACAGGGTCTCAGCCGGGTCGGCGAGCAGGGTGGCCAGGCGGGCTTGCAGGAACCGTTCCGTGCCGGGGTATTTCAGCTGGGTGAGGAGGCGGCAGATGCCTGCGTGGTCATCGATCTGGGCGAGGCGGATGGGCATAAGTACTATTTAGCGCCGAGCCAGCTTTTCCTGAACTGCTGGATGGCGGGCGTCACCGGCTTACCGGCCTGTTCGAAGGTCTCTACGACCACGGCGGGGTTCTCGCCAGGGGTGATCGTCCCCTGCTTTTCCTCGTTGCGATGCAGGTAGCGGACGGCCACCGGGGCGCCGGGATGCAGGTGTGCAAGAATGGTGTTGAGGTCGGCTACGGTCCGCACATCCTGGTTGTCAAGGGAGATGAGCTTGTCGTCCACATCGAGCCCGGCGGCGTAGATCGGGGTGCCGCGGAGGGTATTTCCCTCGATGATCAGCCCTTCTTTTTCCGAGAACATCCGGGTGCTGCCTATCCAGGCCCGGCTTTCTTCGGCGGGCCTAAGGAGGAAGCCGGCGGGGGTGAGCAAGGTATTGTAGTCGATGGGGTCGTGACCATAGATGTATTTCTCGAACCAGGACTCCGCGAACTTCTTGTCGCCGGTGAGCGAGGCGAGGACATCCTGCAATCCGCTAACGTTATAGGGGATCTCGGGCTTGCCGAACTTCTTCCAGGCGGCCGTCATATAATCGTCGAGGGTCTTGTTAAATTTCGTGCGCAGGGTGAGGTCGAGGGCTACGGCCAGGGCGCCGCCATAAGAATAATACGAAGTAAAGACATTCGCGAAATTGGTTTTGTCTACGGCTACGCCGGCGTCAACGAACACGGCGTCTTCGCTGGCCTGCACCGGGGAGTAGAGCCGGGCGCCGGGCGTATTTACCTTTTCGTTGATCAGCTGAGCGACGGCGTGCTTGACGAAGTCTGTATCCCTGGTATAGCCGGCGCGTTCGACGAGCAGTCCGCCGTAGTATTGGGTAAAGCCTTCTGCGAACCACAGCTCATGGCTCATATCGCTCTTCTCGAAATTAAAGGGCTCTAGGGTCTTGGGCCGAATGCGCTTGACATTCCAGCAATGAAAGAACTCATGGGCGAACACGCCCAGCAGGCGGTCTTCGCCGTGAAAGACGATGGGGGTGCTGATCATGGTGGAATTGCGGTGTTCCATCCCGTCGCCATGCACGTAGGGGTTGATGCTTGCCAGGAAGGTATATGTCCCATAATCATAGGCCGGTGTTTCCCCGTAGACGGCCTGCGCCTGGCGGACGATCTGCTGGACTTTTTGGCTGAAGGTGGTGAATGTCGTGTCGTCTCCCCCGGCGTCGAGGGCGATGCGGAACGAATAGACTTTGCCGTCAGGGTTCTTTACATCCCATTTGCGATAGCGGAGCGGGCCGATCTTGGTGGGGCAATCCATGAAATACTGGAAATTGCGGGCCTGGAAGGTGAGCGAGTCGTTGGTAGGCTGCAGCTGGGTGGCAACTGTCCAATGCCATTCCGCCGGTACGTTAAAGTGGATGGTGATAGGCGTGCTCTCCACGCCTTTGAGCCAGAGGAAGGCGCCGGGCATGTTGAAGTGGACGTCATCCGCGTCGAGGCCGACATAGGTTCCGTCGGCATAGTTGCCATATAGCGTATATTGAACGCGGATGAAGCCGGAATGGCGGGAGACCTCGTATACATCGCCATCGGTGCGGGTGATGGTGAGCGGCTTACCGGACTGGTCGAAGGCTTTGACGTCATAGATATTTTTGCCGAATTCGTGGGTGGCATAGCGGCCGGGTGAGGAGCGGCTCATGCGGAATACCGCAGTCCGGGTGGTGATATCGCTGGCCACGAGCTCTATCTGGGCTTCGTGGTGGACGAGATTGGGGAAGGATACGATGTAGCTGATGCGCTGGGCCAGGGCGGTTTGCAGGGAAAGGGCCAATGCTACTGCGGGAAGGAATTTTTTGAAAGGCATATAAACAGTTAATAACTAGCAATATAGCTAATTTGGCGAATTGTGCGGCGAAAAGGGGGAAATTAATGCTTCAGCAGTCCCTTGATCACGACGAAGGCGAGGATGCAGAGGGTGATGATCAGGACGATGGCCAGCAGGGTCCAGGGTTCGTCCTTTAGGCGGCGGCGGAGACGGCGGGTCTTCTTTTTCTCCAGGCTTTTGTGCATGGCGGCGTTGAGCTCGTCGACATAGGCCTGCATGTTCTTTTTGCCTTTGAGCTGTTGGAGGCCTTCTACGGCGTCGTTGAGGAATTCGTTATCGGCCATGGAGCGTTCGACCTCATGGGCGGCTTCTCCGGAGAGTTTGCCGCTCAGGTAGTCCATCAACTGCTGGTTGTCGATGTCCTTGTTGCCATTGGAAGATAATATGTCGAGCCAGTCTTTATTCATTTCAATTTCTTTTCGGCCCCGTTGCGGGTCTTTTCGATCAGCAGCTTCAGGTTTCGCTTGCCGTTCTGGATATAGCTCTTTACCTGCAATAACGTAAAACCCGTATCGGCTGCTATCTCCTGGTATGATCTTTTTTCCAGATAGAACAAAGTTACACAGAGTTTCTGCTCTTTGCCCAATTCTTCCAGGGCCTGGCCCATCCATTGGAGGAGCTGTTCTTTTTCCCAGTGGCGGCTGTCACGGCCTTCTTCGTCCCAGGCGGCGAGCATCGTTTCGGAGAGGCTGGTCTGGCGGCCATGGCTATCCCGCAGGCGCATGAGGCAGTGGTTGCGGGCGATGGTATAGATCCAGGACTTGAAAAATTCGACGTGATATCTGGGGAGCTCGGTGATGACCTTGACGAAGATCTGCTGGACGCAGTCCCTGGCTTCTTCTTCGTCTTTCATATATTTCATGCAGACGCCGAACAGCAGCAAGGTATAACGTTGGAGCAATAGCCCCAGCCATTGGTTGTTACGGTCGTCGTAATAGCGTGCCAGCAGCTCCTGGTCGGTGATATGGTGGAATGGGTCGGGCTTCACGGGTGAATTGCTTGTCCAAGACGCCAACGGCGTCAGCCGAAGGCTAATCATTAGCGATTGTGCGGGGATGCGTTACTTTTCGGTGAATGCATCCCCGCACAATATAGATGCTATAACGTCGAAATTGCATAAAATTTTGCTATCGGCAATTACTTCTTTAATTTCCCGTATGATCAGAGCAATTTGTTGCGTCCCCATTAGCCCGCTCAGGGCGGAACCCTCACACCGGACAGAAATGGTGAGTCAGCTGATCTTCGGCGAGTGTTGCGAGATCCTGGAGCAGACCAAAGATCAATGGAGCCGGATCCGGGTTAACTACGATGGCTACGAAGGTTGGTGTACGTCTTCACATCTTACGGAAGTCGACGAGATCGAATATGAGGCGTTAAAGACTCCGCTGACCCCGGAGTGGGTGACTTCTTTGGAGTACAACGGTCATCCGATGATGGTGCCTATGGGCAGTCATCTCACGGCGATGAAGAACGGGCGGGCGCAGTGGCGTAAGAACGTGGTGCATTATAAGGGCAAGACCTGGGACCCGGGCACTCCGGCTACGGATGCCAAGTCCATCAGGCAGCTGACCTATAAATTCCTGAATATCCCTTATATCTGGGGCGGCAAATCGGTATTTGGGCTGGACTGCAGCGGTTATGTGCAGACGGTGTATAAGTTCCTTGGGGTGCCTATCCTGCGCGACGCTCATCAGCAGGCGGGGCAGGGGGAGCCTATCGGCTTCCTGGAGGAGACGAAGACGGGGGATCTGGCCTTCTTCGACAATGAGGAGGGGAAGATCACCCATGTGGGCATCCTGCTGAATGCGCATGAGATCATTCATGCCAGTGGCAAGGTGCGGATCGATAAGATAGACAATATGGGGATCGTGCAATCGGAGAACCACCAGCGGACGCATCATTTGCGGGTGATAAGGCGGATACTGCCGGGCAAGTAAGGCCGGATGTGGCCAGTGGCCGAGGCGATCATTTGTCGAAGAACAGGACTTTCCCGGCGATCAGCAGCAGGGCTATGGCGAAGACCTTTTTAAGGGTCGCTTCGGGCAGGCTGAGGGAGATCTTGCTGCCGAAGTAGCCGCCTGCCAGGAAGCCGACGAACAGGAGCAGCACTACTTTCACATCTATAAATCCTTTGTTATAATAGTTCATGACGGCGAAGATGCCGGCGGGCAGGAGCAGGATGCCCAGGGAAGTGCCTTGTGCCTGGTGCTGGCTGAAGCCCAGCAGGAAGACGAGGGCGGGAACGATGATCACTCCGCCGCCCAGTCCTACGAGGCCGCTGAGCACACCGGCCAGCAATCCTACAATCACCAGCAAGATAACCGTTTGAGCAGACATGGCGGAGCGTTTACTTATTTCGGAAAGTGTCGTCGTACAGCTTAATTGCGTCTTCGATGACCTTTAGCGCCATCGTCTTGTCGCCAAACTCTTCGACTACTACCGTCTTGTTCTCCAATTTCTTATATTCTTCGAAGAAGTGACGTAGCTCTTCGAAAAAATGTTTGGGAAGCTCTTCGAGGTTATTATAATGGTTGACGCCGGGGTCTTGCGCTGCTACGGCGATGATCTTGTCATCGGAGTCGCCGTTGTCGACCATCTGCATGACACCCATGACCTTAGCCTCCATGAGGGTGAGGGCCTGGACGGGAAGGGTCGTGATCACCAGGATGTCCAGGGGATCCTTATCGTCGCCGTAGGTCTGCGGGATAAAACCGTAGTTCACCGGGTAATAAAAGGAGGAGTAGATGACCCGGTCCAGCTTCAGCAGGCCACTGTCCTTGTCGATCTCATACTTGCAGCGTGAGCCCTGGGGAATCTCGATGATCGCATTGACGTAGCGGGGGGCGTTCTTGCCGAATGGTACGCCGTGCCATGGATGGGATACTGTCATCATATGCAGAATAAAATAAGTTGAGCAAATCTACTGCCTATGGGGGGAGGAAAAAAATTTAGTTAGGCCTCGGCCCGGGGGCATTCGATGGGGTGAGTGGTCATTTGGGTAAAGGCCATTTGGGGATGGCGGTTCGTTGTGCCGAATAGATGCCGGAGCGGCCGCTGAAATAGTAGGCGGTGAAGCAGGCCACGGCATAATAGAGTACAGGTGCGGGGCCGAAGAGCTCTACGCCCATGAAGGTGCAGGCGATGGGTGTATTGGTTGCGCCGGCGAAGACGGCGATGAACCCGAGTGCTGCGAGAAGGTCGATCGGTGCGCCGGTGTAGGTGGCGAAGGTATTGCCCAAGGCGGCGCCGATAAAGAACAGGGGAGTTACCTCCCCGCCTTTGAATCCCGTGCCGAGGGTGACAGCCGTAATAAGGAGCTTCCACCACCAGCTGAGGGGGTTGGCGCCGCCGGCGTGAAAGCAGGAGACGATGGAGATGCCGGCGGGGTCTTTGGCCGTGACGCCCAGTCCCAGGTAGTCGCGGGTCTGCAGGGCATAGGTCAGCGCGATGATGAGCGCTCCGCCGGCGGCGGGGATCAGCCATTCGGGGTTGATCCATTTGCGGCTATACTTTTTTATCCCATGCGTTAATTCCGCAAACAGGCGGCTGGCCAGGCCGAAGAGCACTCCTGCGGCGATGGTTTCGCCGAGCAGAAGGAGGTCGACATGTACAAAGGGGATGAGGAAGCGGCTGGCGGCTTCGCCCGTGGAAAAATGGATGGCATATTGGATATGATGGATTCCCCAGGCGCTGCAGGTGATATCGGCGAGCACGCTGGCGATCAGGCAGGGGACAAGCGCATCGTACTGGATCCTGCCGATAGTCAATACCTCCAGGGCAAAGATGGCGCCGGTGACCGGGGTGCCGAATACGGCCCCGAAGCCAGCCGCGATGCCGGTGGTCAGCAGCAGGGAGATATCTTCTTTGGAGAGTTTCAGGCGGCGGGCGAAGAACTGAGCGATGCTGCCGCCGATCTGTACGGCGGTGCCTTCGCGGCCGGCCGACCCGCCGAAGAGATGGGTGATCACCGTGGAGACGAGGACCAGGGGCGCCATGCGGGCGGGTACGCCGCCGCCAGGCTCGTGGATCTCGGTCATGATCAGGTTATTGCCAGCCTCGCTGTTCTTCCCCAGGTAGCGGTAGAGCAGGTAGATGGCTATGCCGCTTGCCGGCAGCAGGAAGAGCAGCCAGGGATGGTCCCAGCGGTAACGGGTGGCTTTGTCCAGCAGCCAGAGGAAGAGCGCGACGAGGGAGCCTGTGATGAGCGCCACGGGGAGGATGAGGGCGGTCCAGCGCAAAAGGTGCGAGGTGATGGGGAGCTGTGCGAAGTCTTTGAATTTAGGCATACCTGCAAATTTTAACCCAGGCCTGCGGGGCAGGCATCCGGGCGGAAATAGTTACTGTTTGCAGGCGCCATCAGCACCGGAAGCATCCGGGCGGTTGTAGTGAAGGAAGACACCATTTCCTTTTCCGGGATAAAGATAGGAGTTCCAGGCTAAAAAAAGTCGTTTAGCGCCGGTTTTGGTGATAGATGATCTCTTTAAGGTCTACCATCCACTCGCCTTTAACGCGGACGATGCGGATAGTGGTGGTGTCCTTTTTGTAGCTGTTGGCGTAGGTATAGGAGGTGACGGAGTCGTTAAGTGGGTGGATGTCGACGGGGAGGATCTCGGCGTCCTTGTATTTCTGCTGTGCTTCGGGGCCGAGCCGGTCGTAGTCCTTTTTCCATTTGTTGAACATCATCTTGTTGGTCGTGTCGGCATAGAGGTAGAAGGAGGCTTTTTCGTAGTTGCCGTCGAGGGAGGCGCGGATGAATTCGCGGCCGGCGTCCTGGGCGTCTTCGGCTTTTTTGAAGGTATGGGAGTCATTACAGGCAGCCAGCAGGAGGAGTGCGGGAAGGAGGATTTTTTTGACCATGGGGCAAAAATAAAGAAAAATTGGCCCCGTGAGGGGCCAATTCTTTATGCAGGCGGGCATTAACGGCCCGGGTGTGCGGTTTCTTCGTCTTTTTTGTCCTTTTCGTAGGCCCTGATGATGGCTTTTACCAGGCGGTGGCGGACAACGTCTTCTTCGTCCAGCTCTATGTGGGCGATGCCTTCTATGCCCTTTAGGATGTAGAGGGCTTTGGCGAGGCCGCTTTTCTGGTTTTTAGGCAGATCGATCTGTGTAAGGTCGCCGGTGATAATGGCCTTGGCGTTTGCCCCAATGCGGGTTAGGAACATCTTTATTTGCAGGTCGGTGGCGTTCTGGGCCTCATCCAGGATGATAAAGGCGTTATCGAGGGTGCGGCCGCGCATGTAGGCGAGGGGGGCGATCTCGATGGTCCTGGTGCTCATATAATAACCCAGCTTGTCTGCGGGGATCATGTCGTCGAGGGCGTCGTAGAGGGGCCGCAGGTAGGGGTCGATCTTTTCCTTGAGGTCACCGGGCAGGAAGCCCAGGCTTTCGCCCGCTTCTACCGCGGGGCGGGTGAGGATGATCTTTTTGACCAGCTTGTTCTTGAGGGCCCGGACCGCCAGGGCAACGGCGGTATAGGTCTTGCCGGTACCGGCAGGGCCTATGGCGAAGACGATGTCATTCTTGTCTGCGGCGCCGACCATCCGTTTTTGGTTGATGGTGCGCGCACGGACGCTTTTGCCGTTGGGACCAAATACCAGGACGTCGTTGGGATGCCTGTCGACGAAATTGTCGATAGCTTCAGCGTCGTCCCCGCCGAGGATCTGCTGGAAATAGTTTTCGCTGACGTGGCCATTCCGCTCCAGGTATTGCACCAACAAATCGATTTTCTCTTTTGCCGTTTCCACTTGTTCAGGCGATCCGCTCAGCTTTATCTGCGTACCTCGCGACAGGATCTTCAGCAAGGGAAATTTTTTCTTCAGGATGTCTAACTTACCGTTGTTTACGCCGAAAAATTCAATGGGGTTAACGGTTTCCAGGTTGATAATTGTTTCAGTCAAGATAGAAGTCTTTTTTTTGTGCGTTCTGTGTAATTCGTTTTCTTTTAAAACGGGGGTACATCACCGGCTCTCTCTTTCAAATATAACCGGACCTTCTTTAATTTACGACAATTCTTATTAACAGGATGTGAATTTCGCTGCTTTGTTTTTTTCCTTATGTTTGCTGTTTACTACCTCTTTCCAGCTGTTCCACCTATCTTTTGAGCCTCAATAAGAATAACAACGATCTTACGAGTTTGTTCGTACGTGGGAGTAGACCATATACCTAAAAATGAAATTTTTCTGTATTTCCGCCTGGTTAGGCGCTCTGATTCTATTTGTCTGCGAAGCTGCTCCGGCCCAGTCCAGGGAGATAGTGCGCCTCCATGCCTTGCTGCGGGATTCCAGCAGGGATGTGCGGTCCGATACTGCCTATGCGGATGATTTGAATCTGCTGGCGCGGGCTTATTATGGCAATAATGCGGACAGCGCTTTCTTCTATGGGCATAAGGCGCTGGAATATTCCGGCCGGACGGGTTATCGCAGAGGGGAGGCGGATGGCTGGCGGATGTTGGGGAATACCTATGAGATGACGGGGGACTATGTGAACATGCTGACGGCCTACCAACATTCGCTGGATATCGCTACGCAGATCGACAATACCACCCTTATTGCCAAGGTGGATATCAATATGGCCCTTTTCTACAAGCAGGCGGGGGAGTTGGATCAGGCTCAAAAGCTGATGGAAAAGGTAGAGAGCCTGGACAAGCGAAGCGGCGACAGCATCCAGTTTGCTTATGTCGCTTCGAACCTCGCCGATCTGGCTTTGCGCCAGCATCACTATGACCAGGCCCTGGAGTATGCGGTGCGGGCGCTGCAGGCGGCACGGAAGGCCGGGGACGAGAAAACCGCTGCTTCTTACAACAACGATATCGGGCAGATCCTGGCTGACAAAGGCGACTATAACGGAGCTTTGGGCCATTACCTGCAGTCAATGACCTATTACCGCGAGGCGGACGACCGGCTGGGGATGACGGCGACGAATAGTCTGCTGGGGCAGGCGTATCTGCTGCTCAAGGACTATCCCAAGGCGCTGCGCTATGCGGAGGAGGCCCTGACGGTGGCCCGCGAGCTGAGGCGGAAAATGGAGATCGAGGTTTCGGCCAAGGTGCTCGCGGACACCTATGCCGCCAAGGGTGATTACCGCAATGCGCTGAGCTATTTTCAGCTTTACAAAGAATATTCGGATAGCCTGGTGAGCGATCAGAGCAGCAAGGCGATCCTGACGCGGGCCGCGCAGTATAATTATGATGAGCAGGCCAGCAGGTTAAGAGAAGCGCAGGCGCTCAAGGATGCCGGCTATGAGCGGGCGCTGCGGAAAGATGCGCTCAAGATAGCCGTTACGGTCTCTGTAGTCGCGGTGCTGACCTTGCTGGCGTTCCTGCTCCAGCGGGACAGGGCTGCCAACCGGCGGACGAATCTGCTGTTGCGGGAGAAGAACGAGAAGATAGAAGAGCAGAAGGAGGTGCTGGAGCAGCAGGCTGTGCAGCTCCTGCTCAATAACCAGCAGAAGGACAGGTTATTCTCGGTGGTCGCCCACGATCTGGGAGGGCCGTTGAATTCGCTCAAGGGTATGCTGGATTTCCTAAAGGAGAAGAAGCTCTCCGAGCTGGAGCTCAGCGGGATGATGATGGAGCTGAGGCGTCATGTGGACTCTTCCTCCGAATTAGTGAGCAACCTGCTTTATTGGGCAAGCAGCCAGCTGAACGTGGCGGTAGTCATGCCGGTGCTGCTGCCTGTGGATGAGCTGGTGCAGGAGACGATCGAGCTGTTCGCCCATGCCGCGCGGGAGAAAGAAGTATCGCTGGCCTGTGATATATCGGCTCAGCTGGTAGGCTATGCCGATAAGGATATGATGCTGGTGGTGCTGCGCAATCTGACGAGCAATGCCATCAAGTTTTCCCGGCGTGGCGGGCTGGTGAAGATCAGTGGTCTGAGAAAGGCCGCAGAGATAGAGATCTGTGTGAAAGATACGGGCATAGGCATCAATGCCGCTGATCTGGAACGGATCCGGCGGAAAGAAAGCTTTACCAACTATGGTACTGGAAATGAAAAAGGCACCGGCCTCGGTATATTGCTATGTCACGAATTCGCCGAAGCGAATAAGGGAAGGTTCTTTGTGGATAGTCAATGGGGGAAAGGTAGCCGGTGTTATTTTACGATCCCTGCTGCGCCTAGCTCTTCTTCTATCAGCGTGTGAAAAACGGCTTCATTTTCCCAGATCCAGGTAGGGAGCTGCTGTTTGACGATCTTCCAGACGCCATCTTCCCGTTGCATTCTCAAAACGATCCGGTTGCCACGGTCGTCGCTCACGTCAACAGTGAATAGTCCTTCCTGCAGTCCATTGGACTTGCGAAAGTTAAATTCCCTCAATCTTCCGTCGGCCTTCACCAGCTTGGTGAATTGAATATTCCGGATGAATTGTATTTGCATAGAGTTCCCTTTGAAGTGATAAGTTAACAATTCTCGTGCTAGGGGTTCGTGAAGGCTTCTTAAAGGATTGTGAATTTTTTAGGCAGGGATTCAGCAGATGCCTACAAAAATAATAAAAATTGAGGGGTTGTGGCGATGATTTTACAACTATTTGTCCCCAATTTTGCTACCTGAAAATGGGTAGATCAATTATCATAATCGGAGCAGGCGCTGCGGGACTTCAGGCTGCCAGGAGGCTTTCTTCGGCGGGTCACCAGGTGACCATCCTCGAGTCGGCCCGTCAACCGGGCGGTAGGATCCTGACTTTCCCGGCTGGCGGCATTGGCGGCTTTTCGCAGCCGGTGGAGGGCGGAGCCGAGTTCATACATGGCGAGCTGCCATTGAGCCTGGGGCTGGCCAGAGAGGCTGGCGTTCCTCTGCATCCCGTTGATTCGCATATGATTCGCGTTCAAGGGGGGAAGAAGGATCAGCGGGAATTCATGTCAAAAGACTGGCCGCTGCTATTGAAGCGCATGGGTATGCTCCGGGAAGACAAACCCCTGGCGGATTTTTTGGCGACGGATTTTCCCGGGCCGGAGTATGCCTTGTTACGGGATTCGGCCTGTCGGATGGCAGAAGGGTATGATCTGGCCGATATGCATACGGTGAGCACCCTTTCGCTGTATCGGGAGTGGGCAGCGGAAGGCGAGGAGGAGGAGTTCCGGCCGGAAGGGGGGTATCGGCGGCTGATAGATTGGCTGGCGGAAGTCTGCAGGCAACAGGGCTGCAGGCTGCGGCTGGACACCCAGGTGGTGACGGTTCGCTGGAAGCGAGGCCAGGTGGCCGTGGAGGTGTCGGGCGGCGAGGTATTCAGCGCGGAGCAGCTGGTGGTGACGGTGTCGCTGGGGGTGCTGAAGGCAGGGAGTATCGGGTTTTCGCCGGATATCCCTTTGCAGCGGGAGGCGATAGGGCGGCTGGGGTATGGCTCGGTCGTGAAGGTATTGTTGGAGTTCGACGCCCCCTTTTGGGGTGAGCGGAAAAAAGCGGGGCAGACCCTTTTTATCCTGAGCGACCAGGAATGTCCTACGTGGTGGACCCAGGCGGCGGATGAGAATACGCTGATCACCGGCTGGATCTCGGGTGAGCGGATGCGGGCTTTTCAGCGGCTGGAGAAAGAAGCGCGTATCGATAGCTGCTTGCGTTCGCTGGCGGCGATCTTCCTGGTTGGGGTAGAAGTATTGCGTCAGGCCTTGCGGGCCTCGCTGGTCATGGATTGGGAGACGGCGCCTTCTGTGCATGGGGGCTATAGTTTCGATACGGTGGGGGCATCGGATGCCAGGGCGGTGTTGTCGAAGCCTGTTGAGGAGACCTTGTATTTTGCGGGCGAAGGGTTGTATGAGGGGGATGTTCCGGGGACGGTGGAGGCGGCCTTTTGCAGTGGCGTGACGATAGCCGATAAAATAATAGCGCAGTCATAGCCAATCATTCCTCGGCCAGGGGAGGTTGTTTGCTCTCGTAGTGGCGGAGACGGCTGCGCAGGCTGCGGTTCTCTTCCAGCAGGTGCTCTACGCGCTGCAGGATATGGGACACCGCTTCTATTCCTTCCGGGTTGATAGCAAGCTCATAATGCCAGCGGACGAATTTCTCCACGGCGGGCAGCTCGTCGGGGACGAGGAAGGCGGCGCCGTCGCGGATGGTCATCGCGATGAGGCCCGAGTCGTGGAGGGTGTGGATGAAAGACAGCTCCACGTGGTGGAAGGTGCAGAATTCGCGTGCGGGGATGAGTTCTTCGGATGACATAAACTTTTGTTTATTTTTTGAGGTCAGCGAGTTGCCGGAACAATTCCTTTTCTTTTTCGGTGAGGCCTGTAGGCAGCTGGATCTCCAGGGTCACATAGAGATCGCCATGGCTGCCTTCGTGTTTGTAAATGGGGAAGCCTTTCCCCTTGAGCCGCATGGTCGTGCCATTGGGTGTCTCTGGCTTGACCTTGAGCTTTACCTTCCCGCTGAGGGTATCCACGGTGATCTCGCCGCCCAGAACAGCCGTATAGAGGTCGACGGGAGCGTTCATGCGCAGGTCGTTGCCTTCGCGGGTCCAACGCGGGTCGTCGGCGATGGAAAAAGTGATATACAGGTCGCCTTCGGGGCCATTGTTGGTGCCGGGGCCGCCATGCCCCTTCAATTTGATGACCTGACCATCCTCGACCCCTGCGGGGATCGTGATTCGGATATTCTTGCCATTGAGGGTGAGCACCCGTTGATGGGTAGTGGCGGCATCGGCCAGGCTGAGCTGTAGTTCGGCCTGGTAGTCCTGACCGCGATATTTCGCCTGGGCGCCTGCGCCGCGACCGGTGGAACGGCCGAAGAGGGATTCGAAGAAATCCGAGAATTCGCCGTCATCGCCGGTGTGAAAGCCTTCGGTTCCGCCGCCGAAGCCCTGGGAACCGCCGGGGTGTGGGCTGTGGGCGCCCCCCCCCAGGGGCGCTGTTTCGAAATCCACAGCAAGCTGGCCAAACATGACATAATTTTAGTAGTTGTTTGTGTTTTAGGGGTAGGTGTGGACCACAATTGGGTAGTT
>JAMFRX010000112.1 GCA_026224995.1 Puia dinghuensis | reverse complement strand
TCCTGGTCCAGGGTATCCAGCAGGGAACCGCGCGTAAGCTGGGCGATGATGGCCAGGGGCCGGATACCCAGCGTGAAGGCGGGCAGCACCAGGTTGCGCAGCTGCAATTGCCGGCCGGCGAAAGGATCGGTATCGAAGAGGCTTCCCGTCATATGCAGACCGGTGACCCCGCTCAGGACGAAGCCGAAGACATAGGCGATCACGATGCCCATAAAGAAGGACGGCGCGCTGATGCCGAGCACGCTCACGAAGATCGCCGAGGTGTCCATCCAGGTATTTTTCCGGATGGCCGCGAGCACGCCCAGCCCGATGCCCAGCACCGTAGCCAGCAGCATGGCGGCCATGGCCAGGATCAGCGTGCCGGGCAGGGCTTCCATCAGGATGACCCACACATCTCTTTTGGATTGATAGCTTCGCCGCAGATAGGGCCATTTCAGGCCCAGGGTCGTATTCCCGCCGATAAAAAGGCCCCGCAGCCCTTTCTGCCGGATCTCCTCACGCGAGTGGATGCCTACAGGCGAGATGTCGTTGAGATAAAAGACAAACTGCTTCCACCGGGGCTGATCGAGATACATCTCCTTGCGGATATTATCCTGGGTAGCGGCGTCCGCCCGCTGACCGATCACCAATCTACTGGGGTCGCCGAATCCCTGGAAGAGAAAGAAGACGGTCACCACCACGCCCAGCAAGACCAGCAGGCCGTAGAAAGATCGTCGTATGAGATAGCGTATCATTACTCAGAAGTCATTAATTATGCAGTTCGGCGATAGCCGGCAAGGCCTTCCTGTAGTCGGCAGAGCTCCATTTCCCCAGGATGTTCCCCCCTTTGAGTAGATAGAGGACGGGATCGGCCCTGGCTGCCGTCTTTATCGCCGTCGCATCGCATTTGAGCACGGTGGCATTGGCCGTATCGCCGTATTGCACGAGCCGGCTTAGCATGGCATCATAATCGCCCGTGATAAAGAAGTACGGGATCTGTTTTGCCTTGGCCGTGGCGAACAGCATGGCGTACTCGCGGGAAGTATGGATGTTCGCCGGGTCTTTCACGAATTCGAAGAGCTTGTATCCCCTGGTCTCCAGCACAGCCTGCGTCGTATCTGTCCCGCCTCCCGTGATCAGCACAAAGTCTTTGATGGCCGGAACGGCATTGCCCTGGCGGATCAGCTTATCATAGCGGCTCACGAAATGGTAGGAGTCGTCGAAGTCCTTAGGGAAATGACTCGCGTCGAACTCAAATTTTTTACCGCCCTTGTCGTATATCATCGTGATGACCGTGCTGTCCGGCACCGATCCCGGCGGCGCCTTCATCTTCTCCGGGATATTATTGCCTACCCGGTAGGGAAGACAATCGACCACCGGAAGGTGGACCAGCACATACCATTGGAACGCGAAGGAGAGCACAGTAGCCAGCGCCAGCACGGCCACGCTGCCTGCCGGCAGAAGGACGGGCTTTATCCGGCTGCGCACGGCGAACAGGAAGAGGATGAGCACCAGCAACGCCAGGTCTTTGGCAAACGACTGGCCCGCGGTCAGGGGGATACAGTCGCCGAAGCAGCCGCATTCGCGCACTTTCCCGCTCAGATAGGCATAGCCGGTGAGAAAGGTAAAGAAGATGATCAGCAACAGCAGCAGCCAGCTGAACAGCTTCGCACGCCAGCCCAGCAGGAGCGCTACCCCGGCCACGATCTCGAACACGATCATCAACATAGAAAAAGCCAGGGTCAGGTGATCCAGCCAGTGGATATTCCAGACCTCGAAGAACTCCTGCATCTTGTAGCTCAGGCCCAGCGGATCATCGGCTTTCACCAGGCCGGAGAAGATAAAGAGGACGCCTACTATAGTCCGGACGACAGCGAGAAATAGCTTCATAAGCGCACTGTTTACGAGGTATGCTTGCCCTCGCCGATCAGGATGAGGGCAAAAATTGAATAATTGATGATGTCGACAAAATTGCTGTCGATGCCTTCGCTGATCAGCGTCTTCCCGTCGTTGGCCAGGATCTGGCGGATACGCAGCAGCTTCATGAGGATGAGGTCGGTAAAGCTCTCCTGGCTCATATCCCGCCAGGCTTCGCCGTAGTCATGGTTCTTGGCAATCATGGTCTCCCTCGCGAGGGCGATCTTGTCGTCATAGCGCTTTTCGGCCTCGGCAACCGGCATCTCTTCTACTTCTTCCATCCCCAGCGACAGCTGGATAAGCCCGATGATGCCATAGTTGACCATCGCCTGGAACTCCCCGGCCTTGTCTTCGCCTATTTTCCGCTCCTGCGTCTCCTGCAGGGTCCGGATCCGCCTGGCCTTGATGTACAGCTGGTCGGCGATAGAGATCGTTCGTAACACCCGCCAGGATGTGCCGTAATCCCGGGTCTTCTGAAGGAAGATGGTCCTGCAGGTCTTTACCTCCTGATCATATTGTTCATTCGTGCTGCTGATGGCCACAACTTTCATAATTTCATGCAATGATAAATAAAATATGCTCACTTTGAATGCTAAAGGTAAGTTATTGACGGTCAGCCGGCCGCTGATCATGGGCATCATCAATAGAACGCCGGATTCCTTTTATTCCGGCAGCCGTTCCGTGGATAACGACCAGCTTTTGGCGCATGCCGAAACCATGATCCGCGAGGGCGCGGACTGGCTCGATATTGGTGGTCAGAGCACCCGGCCGGGCGCGGAGCTCATCGGCGAAGAGGAAGAGCTCCGCCGGGTTGTAGATGCCATCGACCTGCTGCACCGCCGCTGGCCTGACCTGCCCCTGTCGGTAGACACCTGGTACTCCCGTGTCGCCCGCGAGGCCGTCGCGGCAGGCGCTTCCGTGGTGAATGATATCAGCGGCGGCCGGCTCGATCCCGATATGCTGCCGACCGTCGGCGAGCTCAGGGTGCCCTATATCTGCATGCACAGCAAGGGCACGCCTGCAACCATGAACCGGGAAGCCGTTTACGAAGACGTGGTAAGGGAGGTGCTGGATTATTTCATCCGGCGAATCGAAGACTGCCGGCTGGCCGGTATCCACGATGTCATCATCGACCCGGGCCTGGGTTTCGCCAAGACCCATGAACATAACTGGCAGATCCTGCGCCATCTGGAAGTATTCCGAATGACAGGCAGGCCCCTGCTGCTGGGAATATCCCGCAAGTCAACCATCTACCGTACCCTGGGCACCACGCCCGGGGAGGCCCTCAACGGGACGACGGTCCTGCATACCATCGGGCTGCTCAACGGGGCGGATATCCTGCGGGTTCACGACCCCGCCGCCGCGAGAGAAGCGGTCACCCTGGTCGGGGCCTACAAAGAAAAAGCGCACTGAGCTCTTCAGTGCGCTTTCGTATAGCTGAACTAGTTGTCTTACTAATGCTGCTGCGGCTGTTGTTGTTGCTGCTGCTGCTGTTGCTGCATTTGCTGCATCCTGGCCCTCATCATAGCCTTGCCCTGGGGGCTGTTCGGGTCGAACCCCTGGGGCATTCCAGGCATTCCACCTTGGGCTGCGCTGGGCGGCGGAGCGTCGGTCACGTCGACCACTTCTATATCGAATTGGAGGTTCTCGAATGGTTTGTGGCCCGGCATGGCCTGTTCGTTATAGGCCATGAAGGCAGGGATATACAGGGTTCCTTTACCGCCTTTTTTAAACTTCTTGAGGCCGTCATCCCATCCTGGTATCACCTGGCGCGTTCCCAGCACAAACTTAAAGGGTTCGTTGCCGGGTCCGGTCATATTGGATTCGAAGACCTTTCCGGAAGGAAGCGATTTGCCTGTATACCGGATGAACACCTGTTTGCCGGAATCCACCTGGGGCCCGTCCCCTTCGCTCTGTACCACGACATAAGTCCCCTTATCCGTTTTTTGCGCCTGGATATTGTTCTTGGCCAGATAGCTTTCGACATCCTGGACTTCCCTGCCCTTTTCCTTATCCATCTCCTGGGTCCTGTCCGCCATCACGAGGTCCTGGGAGGCGAAGAGGTCCACCACCTTGAAGGAGAAGACGATCTTGTCCTTCTTCTTGAGGAAGGGAGGAAGCTGACCACCCATCTTGCGTTGCAGGGAGTCGGCCAGCATGACGACCACGACGCTGTCACCCTTGCGTAGCAGGGAGAATACTTCCGTGGGGCTATATATCGGCCGGGGTGTGTCCACGGGGATATAGGCCGGCAGGCTGCCATAGGAAGAATACAGGACGGAGTCCCGCAGCTTTTCCAGCACCTGGGCTTTCAGGAACTCACCCTTCTTGGCTACGTCCCCTTTCCCATCGGAGTAGATCTTGTACAGCAAGCCGCTTTTGGTCTTCTTGAATCCTGAGTTAGTGCAGGAAGCTGCTCCCAAAAGCAGCGCACCGAACAGTAAATACGACGAGATCGTTTTCATTCTTATAATAATTATTGTAGTTGTGAAGAATTCTCTTTTAAAGCATTCAGGAATCGTTGTACCGTCACCTCCAGCGTATCGGTGCTGCGGCCGCCTGCTGCGTTGAAATGTCCACCCCCATCGAAATAGGTTCGGGCAAACGTATTGACGTCGAAGCCGCCCTTGCTGCGGAACGAACATTTCACCTCCTCATCGCGGTCGATGATCAGCGCCGCCATTTTTATCCCCTGGATTGACAGCGGATAGTTGACGAGGCCTTCCGTATCGCCGGTCTTGATCTCGTATCGGACCAGGTCCTTCCAGGGTATGGCGATCAGCGCCGCATTGAACTCGTAGTAGACCTCCATCCGGTTCTGTAGCACGAAGCCCATGAACCGGAGCTTGTTCTCCAGGAAGTTGTCGAACAGGTTCTCATGGATCTGCGTATGGTTCAGGCCGGTGTCTTTGAGCGCGGCCACCATCCGGTGTACGGCCGCCGACGCCCCGGGAAAACGAAAGGAGCCCGTATCCGACATCACCCCGGCATACAAACAGGCGGCGATATCGATATCGATCTTGTCGGCATGCCCCGACTCTACGATCAGATCATAGACCATTTCGCTGGTAGAGCTCTTGCCCGTATCGCTGATGCCATAGGCAAAAACAGCCTCTTCCGGCTGCTGGTGGTGGTCGATCAGCAATTTAGGGACGGAGATCTTCCGAAGCCTGGCCGCCATATGACGCGTCCGGGTGAGCGTATTGAAATCCAGACAGAAGATCCACTCCGCCTGATCCAGCGCGGCTATGGCCTTCTCCGGCGAATACTCATAATCGATGACCCCGGCACAACCCGGCATCCATTTCAGCCATTCCGCCCAGTTGGTGGGGGAAATGACGGTCGTCTGATGCCCCAGCTGACGCAGAAAAAGCGACAAGCCCAGGGTCGACCCCATCGCATCCGCATCAGGCTTCTGGTGCATAATGATTACCACCCGGCGGGGCTGCTCTAATAAAGGATATATTTCAGCGATTGGTCTCATGCATATAATAGACAGACGGCGAGCCCTGCCAAAACGGTTGCAAAGGTGCATAATTAAATGGCAAATCCCAACTTTTAGTTATATCCCAAAACAAGTCCTACCTTCGCCACCGAAAAAAAAGGAAATATGAGCAATCGCACCTTCACCATGATCAAACCGGACGCCTTTTCCAAAGGTCATTCCGGCGCCATCATCGATAAGATCCTCAAAAGCGGCTTTAGGATCGTAGCCCTGAAGCTGACCCACCTCTCCACCGAAAAAGCCGGCGAATTCTATGCCGTGCATAAGGCAAGGCCTTTCTACGGGGAGCTGGTTGATTTCATGAGCAGCGGGCCCATCATCGCCGCTATCCTGGAAAAGGACAATGCCGTCGCCGATTTCCGCAAGCTCATCGGCGCCACTGACCCCGCCAAGGCGGACGAAGGGACGATCCGTAAGCTCTTTGCAGCCTCTGTGGGCGAGAATGCCGTACATGGCAGCGACAGCGACGAGAATGCCCGGATAGAAGGGGACTTCTTCTTCAACGCATTCGAAAGAATAGGCTAAGGTCTTTGTGTCGAACGGGCCGTTTCCTGCTGTCCGTTCGGCACTACATTTTTCACTGGCTCCACAGTATATCCCTCTTTCCGCAACAGGTCGATCACCCCACCCTTTCCGGGCAGATGCGCCGCACCCACGGCTATCAGCAGGGATTTCTGCCCCAATAGTCCATCCAACATTTTCGCCCATTTCCTGTTGCGCGCAAAAAGCAGCAGGTCCATGTACTTGTTCATCCCGCCATCGTCTTTCCGGCTCAGCTCATCGATACCATCCAGGTCCTGCTTATTGTACAGGCTCACCAACTGCTGGGTCTGCTGCTTGTTCTGGTCGGCGCTGTCGATGCTGTTCACCAGTTCCTTCGCCTGGTCCTGGTATGGAATGCTGTCGAACAGCCCGGCCTGGAATTCGGCTGTCTCCAGCCCGTCTACCGGCTTCTTGTACTGCTTGGATTCAGCGAGGATCTGCATCTCCATCCCGTCTTTGGTTTCGCAATCCATGGACTGCTCTTCCACCAGCCCGCTAAGGAGCATAGGCTTGAAACGCTCGAGCATCATGAAAGGCGGGAAAGGGACATTCTTAGCAAAATAGTTCTTTACCCGGGAATATTCATCCGGCTTCAGCAGGTCGGACAGCTTCTTGCTGTCTTGCATCTGCATGGCCTTTATGGCATTCATCATGCCGGTCATATCGGCCAGGTTGATCTCGAAGTACAGCTGGTCGCATCCCGCGATCGCCGCCTTCAGGCTGTCGCTCAGCATGGCATCTTTAATGCACAGGATATGCATCGTGCCGAACAGGTAGCTGGGACGGGTGATCTGTTTACCGGTGATTCGCCACAGTAAGGTGTGCGGGGTCTGGGAAAAAGCCAGGGAAGCGGACAGCAGGCCCGCTACCAGCAT
>JAMFRX010000111.1 GCA_026224995.1 Puia dinghuensis | reverse complement strand
CTCGGCGACTGGGTCCCGGTGAAGACAAAATCACCTGTGGAGCTGACCTCTTCTTTGTATTATTTTACCGATGCGACCATCTTAACAAAAGCAGCCGGTTTGTTCGGACGGCGCGAGGACCATGCCCGGTATGCGGCGTTGGCTGAAAAGATCAAGGCGGCCATAAATGCGAAGTACCTTGATCTTGCTGCGGACAGCTATGGTAGCGGATCGCAAACCGAGCTGAGCACACCCCTTTATTGGGGAGTAGTACCCGACAGTCTAAAGAGAAAAGTGGCTGCTAGTCTGGCCCGGCGGGTGGCGGCGGACGGAGACCATATAGACGTGGGTCTGTTGGGCACCAAGGCCATCCTGAATGCTTTGAGCGACAACGGCTATGCCGATCTTGCTTACAAAGTGGCCTCGCAAGAGACCTTTCCCTCGTGGGGGTGGTGGATCGTCAATGGCGCTACGACGCTCTACGAGAACTGGCCTATAGATGCGGGGAGGGATATTTCCCGCAATCATATAATGTTCGGGGAGATAAGTGCGTGGTTTTACAAGGCGCTGGCCGGCATTAGGCCCGACCCTTATGAACCAGGATTTAAGCATGTCCTGCTGGAGCCGCATTTCGTCCGGGGGTTGGACCACCTGGAAGCGCAGCATGACGGGCCTTATGGCGTTATCGCGAGTTCCTGGAGACGGGAGAAAGGAAAGATCGTGTATACGGTCACTATTCCGCCGAATTCGACGGCGACGGTCCGGTTGGGTGTTGGTAATGGCCAGCGGCTGTACCAGGTGGCAGCAGGAACATATAGCTACGAATTGATAGAGTAACTATCACTCCGACCTCAAGCTCTTCGCCGGATTGGCCGTCGAGACCCTCCAAGCCTGCGAGAAAACGATCAGGAAGCAGATGGCAGTCAGCACCAGCACATTCGCCAGAAGGATCCACGGCGTAATTGTCACCCGCGAAACAAAGAATCGCAGCCAGATATTATTAAGAAAATAGGCGATCGGCACCGAGATGACCACCGCGATAGCCTGCATGACCAAAAAGCTCCTGGATAACAAAAGGATCACCTGCGGCACGCTCGAACCCAGTACCTTTCGCAGACTGATCTCTTTTCTTCTCGTTTCAGCGGTGTAGGTGGCCATCCCCAACAACCCAAGACAGGAAATAACAACAGCGAGCAGCGCAAGCACGCCCAATATCCCCGCAATGTCACTCATCACCACATGCGTAATGAGCAATTCCTGATCGAAAAATTCATATTCGAATTTGGAGGTCGGGTTCACTTTCTTCCAGGTATCCTGTAAAAAAGCCACGGTCCCCATCGGATCTTTCCCTTGCAGTCGTACTGTGACATAGCCGAACTCTGTCTTTCGGTTGCGAAGCATCAGCGGCTCTATACCCCGGCTCATGTCCAGGAATTGAAAATTCCGCACGACGCCGACAATCTCCACGTCTTTCTTGTCAGCCATGATCAGATGCCTGCCCACCGCCTGCCGCGCCGAACCATACCGCAGATCGCCGGCCATCTTTTCGTTGATCAGGATATAGTGGTCCACCGAGTCGTCGGCGATAGCCGGCAAATTCCTACCCGCGACCAGTTGCAGCCCCCATACGTTCAGGCTCCCCGCGTTTACGTCTATATAATTGGCCTGAAGACTATCCAGCGGGTCGTCCGCCTTATGGATCCTATCCTGCATGTTGATACCCGTGGCGGGCGGGAAGGCACATGCCGCAACGGCGCTGACGCCCCTGTTAGTAGATATGGCCTGCGCAAACCTGTCGTAATTCTCCGTTTTAACCAGCTTGATGTCGACGACATTCTCCTTATTGAGACCATAGTCGAAATTCATCACCCGTTTGCCCTGGAGATAAATAAGGCTTGTGGAAACGATAAAGATCAGCGAGACGCACAGCTGTACGACCAGTAGCACCTTCCGGATCGTCAGGCGCTTCATACCCCTTAGGGCGCCTGCCCCCCTTAAAATATTCACCGGGTTAAATAAGGAGATATAGAAAGATGGCAACACTCCGGCAACAATGCCAACGGCGATACTAAAACCGAGAAAGATCAGAAAGATGCGGAGCGTAAAATGGAAAGAGATGCCGAGGACCGTGTTTAGCCAAAGCCCTGTGAACAGGTGCTGAAAGAGTAACAACAGCAGCAGAGAAAACAGCAAAGAGAATAAGCTGACCAGCACTGCTTCCGTAATAAATTGCACAAAGATCTGTCGCCGGGTGGCGCCGGAGACCTTTCGGACACCCACTTCTTTTGTCCTTGACAAAAGCCGCGCAATAGAAAGATTGGTATAGTTCAGACAGGCGGATAACATGACTACCAGGCAAAGGACGCTCAGGATAATCAGGACGATCCGCGGCATCGACATACAGGTGGGATTGCTGATCAGTTCCGCCGGCATTATATCCATCAGCGCTGCTGCCTGGAAAGCATATTGGTTATTTTTTCCTTTTGGATAATGTTGAGCGGAAACCTTGTCCAGGATACGCTGCAGATCGGCCTTCGACTTTCCTTTTTCCAGCAGCACAAAAGTATAGTTGCGCCATACATTGCTCCAATCGTTGGCCGGATAGGAAAGGATCGAATCCTTAGTCAGCGGATCCAGGGTACTTAACGAAGCCAGAAGCGCAAAAGGCAGGCTCGTCTTGCCCGGATTAGGCTTTAGGACACCGGTAATCATAAACTGACCATAAACCTTTTCCTTGTTGCCCGTAATCGGCAAGCCGGGCATGATCCCTGTATCATTGAATTTAACGGTTTTGCCGATAGGGCTTTCCCTGGGAAATAATTGTTCCGCCAGCTCTTTGGAGATCACCAGGGAAAAAGGCCGGTTCAAAGCGGTCCGGGCATCCCCTTGCTCCAGCATAAAATCCATCACCCGGAATAAATTCCCATCCGCAAAATAACCCGCGCCCGAAGCGATCTTATCCTTATACAGTAGGTCTCCGCCGATATTCCGGACCAGTGCCGCCGACGCCTCGACCCCGGAATAATCCTTCCTCAAGAGCTCCGCCAACGGCAGCGCCGAGGACGCCATCCTCATTTCGTTACCGTTCTTACCTATTGTCTGAACGCGATAGATCCGGTCCTTGTTCACATGGAACTTGTCATAGCTCTTTTGATCCGCGATGATCATGATGATGAGCATGCAAACCGACATGGCAGCCGCGAGGCCGAAGATATTGATCAGCGAAAAGGTCTTGTGTTTCAGGATGTTACGCGTTCCGACTTTCAGATAATTAGCGAGCATAAGGTTAGTTTGGGGCCTTAGACGACTGCTCCTGGCCGCAGGTTACAGCAAAAGCGGGGAAAATTGCCTTATTTTACTACTCTACTAAATAGGTAGACTAATTAATTTTAGGTATTATTGTATTTAGGCGGAATGATACCCTTTTCGGCTAGTAAATGCCAATGTATATGATTAAACCATTTTTCCTTTTTGCTTCCATTTTCCTCGCCTTTACGGCGCGTCCGTTTGCCCAATCGTCCTGGGAGCTGAAGAAAGATGAGAATGGTATTCTTATTTATTCCCGATCTGTAAAAGAATCGAAGTACAAGGAACTAAAGGCGGTTTTCGATCTACCAGGTACCTATGATCAGCTTCGCTCCATCTTGAATGATGTGGACAACTATAAGACTTGGGTCTATAATACCGCTTCAAGTCACCTTGTGGAGAGAAAGAGTGAGACTGAGATCATTTATTATGCCAGGATCTCGGCGCCGTGGCCGGTTTCCAACCGGGACTTTTACAGCGACACGAGAATTTGGATGGATACAGCCAATCATCAAATGCGGCTCTCATCGCGTAGTATCGATAATTTTCAAGCAACGGATAATATTGTAAGAATACCTTTCCTGAGATCGGAGTGGGTTATCACCGCTCCTTCACCGGGCGCTCTGCATGTAGAGTATACGCTCTCCTGGGATCCGGGTGGAAATATCCCCGTCTTTCTGGCGAATGCCTTTTCCACTACTGGCCCGCTACATTCTTTCAGTCAGCTTAAAAGAAAGATGGCGTTGACGGCTCATCCAGTGGCTATTAACAGATAAAAATAGGCCGTATAGACATACGGCCTCTAACCAAAACGACTGCTTATAATGATTACTGGATGATCTCGTTTTCAAACGTAATGACTTTGATAGGCCCTTTTTGTTTGATGATCGTGAAACTATATTCCTTGCCAATGCTATGCGCAGCATGGTAAGACGCGACGGTCACTTCCTGCAAGGAGCCTCCGCCAAGATACAGATACTCGGCGCCACGGGCCAAGTCATATGCGGATGGCATTTTCAGCGTGTTCAGCTTTGCAATCAGCTCTGTCTTTAATTCTCTGAAAAGCCTTTCGTAGTCGCTTGTTTTCGCACCGTTTAGCCGGAAGTTGATCTTATAGGATTTCATTAGCGTGTTATTAGTCCACTAAATTAGTAGACTAAGTTGATATAAACAAAATTATTATGATTACAGCAGGCGAACCGGATTAGGTTAGGCCAGAACTATTTGCAATATTGTGCAAAT
>JAMFRX010000110.1 GCA_026224995.1 Puia dinghuensis | reverse complement strand
GTCACCCTGGCATTTGCCTGGGGGGCCTGGGGCCATCAGCATATAAATAGGGCGGCGGTATTCGCGTTACCCGATGCGATGCGTCCTTTTTTCTACAACCACATAGATTTTATCACGGAGGAGGCCGTCGTGCCAGACCTGCGGAAGTATGCCATCAATGACAGGGCTGAGTTCCCCCGGCATTATATCAACCTCGAGTCTTATGATCCGCAGGGGGTGATCGCCAATCTTCCGGCGACGATGAAAGAGGCGAAGGCGAAATATCCTGACAGTGTGCTCAACAAGGCGGGTATCCTGCCCTGGTATATACAGGAGATGATGGATAAGCTGACCAAGGCGTTCAAGGAGCAGAAAAAGACGGAGATCCTTTTTCTGGCGGCGGATCTCGGTCATTACATCGGGGACGCGCATATGCCATTGCATACGGCGCTCAACCATGACGGGCAGCTCACGGGGCAGAAAGGCATCCATGCCTTATGGGAGGGGCAGCTGCCGGAGTCTTTTGGGGAAGGATATAACCTTTATACCGGGCAGGCCCGGTATATTGCCGATATCACGCAGGAGACCTGGCAGATGGTGGATTCTTCGCACCGGCTTGTGGCCCGCCTGCTGCAGGTGGACAAGGAGCTTTCGGCTTCGATGCCCCGGGCAAGGGTTTACCGCACTGATTCTGCAGGGAAGATCGTCGTCAACCAATATGGGGATCTGGTTCATTCTTCGGAATATGCCAGGCTGTATCATGAGCGGCTGCAGGGGATGATCGAGCAGCAGCTGCGGGGAGCCATAGCCGAGACGGCTAACTATTGGTATACGGCCTGGGTGAATGCCGGGAAGCCGGATCTTTCGGAATTGGATCCGAAGGAGCTGACGGACAGGAACAAGGAGCATTTGGAAGTGGATGTGCGGAGCTGGCAGGGTGGGAAGATCGAGATGGTGCGGCCGTCGGGGGAATTTGGGAAGTGGGCGGGGCAGTAGATTGCATCGCTACTCCTTGTTCGGTAAAGGCCATCGGCACGTACTTGCTATGCTCTCTCTGCTTTAAGGTGCCAATTTGGCTCCTTAAAGCCTCATATTCCTGCAAGGTTAGTTCGAACATAAAGTCGGCGGCAATAAAATCAAAAAAATAAACGTGATGGGTCGGCGTAAGGTGGGCCAATTTCTTACTGATGATGTTAATATTCAGTTAGTTGTAGGGGGTGCGCGAAAAATAAACGCCAGAAGGGCTGGAAAAGACGCGTCGAACGGGAATATCTTATTATTTTTAAAGGCTACAACCCGATGTTTAAACCATGTATTTGATCTGCGGGCAATCCCGCTCCTTTTAAAACTAAACCACTATTAAACTGCCGTGCCTTTTGAAGGGATACATAATGAATATGAACTGCTGCAGCAGGTATCCCATGGGGACAGAACAGTTTTTAAGACGCTCTATACGGCTTACTACTCACACGTACAGCGATATATCTCACTCTTCGAACCTTCTGGGAATAGCCTTGATGAGCTGACCCAGGACGTCTTTATCCGGATCTGGGAAAAAAGGAGTCACCTGGAGAAGGTCGAATCTTTCCGGAACTATCTTTTTTTGGTGACCCGCAATGTGGTCTTCAACTATTTGCGTGGTCTGCGGGTGCAGCAGCGGGTAAGGGAGCTGGATGAGGTAACCGCATTGGGCGCGAATGACCCGGAAGATCAGCTTTTATTTAAACAATATTACCGGATCGCCCTGGAGGCGATGGAGAAGCTGCCGCCTGGCAGACGTAAAGTGTTAAAGATGAGCATAGATGACGGGCTGAGCCTGGACGAGATCGCTACAGAGCTGAATATTTCCCGGGCCGGGGTGAAGAAGCAGCTGTATGCTGCTACGGCTTTTGTTCGGCAATACCTGCAGGAGCATGGGGAGCTGACCGTCCTGCTCTTCCTTTTTCTCTCTCTTTTTGAGCTTTAAAACCCGCTGCGAAAATTTTTTTTAAAAAAGTTTGAGGTCGAGGTATCCCCGACCTCTCGGGAAGTGTCTTTATCATAACACCTTGTTTTATGAATTTACAGGAAGCCAAGAATTTTGTCGCTCATTTCGTCACAGGAGATTATACTCCGGAGGAATATGCGAGCTTCCTGGGATGGCTGCGAGGTGCTTCTTTAGATGAGCTGAACGCGATAGCCGATGAACATGAAGCTCTGCACGAAAGTTGGTCATTGCCTGTCGGGGCGCCATCACCCGAGTGGGTGGCGATGCTGGAGGGGAAGCTGGACAGGGTAGTGGAGCATCCAGCAGAGAGTCCTGAGGTTTTGGTGGCCAATGTCTTTTCTGGTGATGTCTTGTCTTCGGGAGGCACGCCGGTGAGGAGAATTGGTGCGGACAGGTTTACTCGCAGGAGGACCTGGATCACGGCGGCTTCGGTTATTGTCCTGTTGTCCGGAGGAACGATCCTGTATCTGCAGCAACACAATGAGAATAGAGAATCTAAGATAAACGGTCAGAATGCTTTTTCTTCGAAGGGTTTTACCCAGTCGACGATCAATCCAAGGGGAAGTGGTGAGAAGCAGCTGGTCCTGGCTGATGGAAGTAAAGTTTGGCTTAATGCGGCTTCTACCTTAAGATATCCGGCGAGCTTTGGCAGCCGGGAGCGGGTGGTAGAATTGTCCGGAGAGGCTTTTTTCGAGGTCGCGCAGAATTCTGCAACACCCTTTAGGGTCCTGATCAAGGATGCGGAGGTAGAGGTCCTGGGAACACACTTTAATATCAATGCTTTTGAAGATGAGCCTGTCAGCAAGACCACGCTGATCGATGGCGCGGTTAAAATGCAAAGCGGGTCGCATGAGATCATCTTACATCCGGGGCAGCAGGTGGCGATAGCGTATGCTTCGGGCGCATCTTCTTCGCAAGAGGGGGGGAACCCGGTAGTGACTACGGTGGATGCAAGTGCCGTGCTGGGCTGGAGGAATGGTAATCTGGAGTTTACCAATGCCGACCTACCAACGGTGATGCGTGCGGTTCAGCGATATTATAACGTTGAAGTGCAGTACGCTTCGAATCTGCCGGAGAAAACTATTTCGTGCGGTTTCAGGCGTCAGGATGGTCTAGTACATGTTTTGAAGCTTCTGGAGAGCTTGTTCGATCTCCGTTTTATAAATAACGATGGTAAAACTGTGACAGTCACGCGTTAGTTACATAATTGTCCATAACCATTGAACCGAGTCCGCCAGTTACAGCCGCGGCCATGGGTAAGTAAAAAATAAGTATTTATTTTATATTTATTCCTGGTTGTAGGCTGTAACTTTATTCTGTTAAACCTAACAGCCTAAATGCGGATATTTAGACTAGCTGCCTTCCTGCTGATCGTTTGCTTGTTAAAGAGCCGTCTGGCCTATTCTCAGTCCGGTAGTCCTATCTCATTGTCCGATAGACTCATCTCATTGACTGAAAGGAACGCTTCGCTGGAGAAGGTATTGCGGGATATCCGCGACTCTGCCGGCTTTTCGTATGGCGGTGATGGTAACTGGCCACAGGTGAGCCGTCCGCTGAGCTTCTCCATCAAGAATGCCACATTGCAACAAGTGCTGGAGCTTTGTTTCGAAGACCAGCCTTTACTCTACGAAATAAGAACGACTGACCGATTGATCTATGTGCGGGTGAAGCCTGTGCAGGAACGGATCATCCATGGATGGATCTACGATGAGAACAAGGACCCGATAGCCGGGGTAAGCGTCTATGCCGCGGGTGATGTCAGCACGGCGAGCACGGATAATGGAGAATTCATCTTTCAAACACATTATGCGGACACCCGGCTGATCATCAGCAGTATCGGGTATGAGCCGCAGGTGCTGCCGATGCCGGAGTCGGGTGAGGTTATATCTGTGACATTGAAATCCAGGGTGGGGTCGCTGGAAGCGGTGGTGGTGCATACGGGCTACCAGGATGTCAAGCGCAAGCAGACGACGGGCTCTTTCGATGAGGTGGACAACAACCTGCTGAACAGGAGAGTGTCTACCAATGTACTTGACAGGATCGACGGGGTCACGAGCAGCGTGATCTTCAATAAGAATATTGTGCTGGGCACGAACCAGAGCACGATCACCATCCGCGGCCGGAGCACCGTCTTCGGGAATCCCAACCCGCTG
>JAMFRX010000109.1 GCA_026224995.1 Puia dinghuensis | reverse complement strand
TAGCGGGGCCAGCGCCGTAGTGCGGGTGCCGCGGACCATCGATACAGCGTTGCTCGTGCCGCAGTCGGCTACCTATCAGCTACAGGACAAGACCTTTGTTTACCTGCTGATCGACAGCAACAAGGTGATCTCCATGCCTGTTACCGGTTCCGCTACCAACGACGGGAAATTCCTGGTGGTGTCGCAGGGGCTGAAACGGGGGGACAGGATATTGCTCAATGGATTTAATCTGCGGGATAGCACCACGGTAGTGCCGCGGCCGGCGAATGCGGACAGCGTGTATGGACAATACGCCCAGGCAGGCCAATGACCGGGCCGGCCAACGGCCCGATAGACAGTCCAGGTGGACCAGCAGACATCCAAATAATTTCCGACCATGTTTAGAAGATTTATAGAACGACCCGTACAGAGTACCGTGATCTCGGTGATCATCGTGGTGCTTGGTATACTGGGGATGACGAAGCTGCCTGTCGCTCAGTATCCGAATATCTCGCCGCCGACGGTACAGGTTTCCGCGACCTATAGCGGGGCCAATGCGGATGTCGTGCTGAAGAGCGTGATCGTCCCGCTGGAAGCGCAGATCAATGGGGTGGAGGGCATGACCTATATGACCTCCTCGGCCAACAATACGGGTTCGGCCAATATCAGCGTCTATTTTGGAGTGGGGACCGATCCCGATATCGCCGCCGTAGATGTACAGAACCGGGTGTCGGCGGCTACGAGCCTGCTGCCGCAATCCGTGACGCAGAATGGAGTTACCGTGCGGAAGCAACAAAGCAGCAATCTCCTGATCCTTTCCCTGTACAGCGATAAGCCGGGCTATGACCAGACCTTTCTTCAGAACTATGCGGCCATCAATATCCTGCCGCAGCTGCAACGGGTGAATGGCGTGGGCAGCGCTGCCGTCACCGGCTCGTCCATGACCTACAGCATGCGGGTCTGGCTGAAGCCCGACCTAATGGCTGTATACAAGATCACGCCCGCGGATGTGAGTGCCGCCCTTGCCGAGCAGAACGTACAGGCCGCTCCGGGTCAGTTTGGCGCCAATGCCAATCAGAGCTTCCAATATGTGATCCGTTATAGCGGGCAGCTGGCATCGACGCAGCAGTTCGGGGAGATCATCATCAAATCGCTGGGCAGGGGGCAATACCTGCAGCTGAAGAATATCGCCCGCGTAGAGCTGGGTGCGCAGAGCTATACGGGGTCCAACTCCACTGATGGAAAGCAGTCGGTAGGGATATCCATCAGTCAGACACCCGGTTCCAATGCCAAGCAGGTGATCGAGGATTGTCAGAAGGTGATCGACCAGGCGATACCGTCCTTACCTGCCGGGGTCAAGATCATCTACCTGGTGAACATCAATGATTTCCTGAACGCCTCTATCAGCAAGGTGCTACATACACTGTTCGAGTGCTTTGGGCTGGTGTTCCTGGTCATCTTTATCTTCTTACAGGACTTCCGGTCTACGATCATCCATGGGGTGAGCGTGCCGGTAGCCATCACCGGGACCTTCTTCTTTCTTTACTTATTGGGTTTCAGCATCAACCTGCTGACCTTGTTCGCGCTCGTGCTCGCCATCGGGATCGTCGTCGACGATGCCGTAGTCGTCGTAGAGGCCGTGCATGCGAAGCTGGAAGGCGGGTATAAGTCACCTACCAAGGCGGCCATCGACGCCATGAGCGAGATCTCGGGCGCTATCATCTCCATTACGCTCGTGATGGCTTCGGTCTTCGTGCCGGTGTCCTTTGTCACGGGTTCTTCGGGGGTCTTTTACCGGCAGTTTGGCATCACGCTGGCGATAGCGATCGGCATCTCCTCCATCAATGCATTGACGCTCTGTCCCGCGCTCGCGGCCATGTTCCTGCGGCCACCCGAGCATGGGAAGGAGGGTGAGAAAAAAACTATTCTACAACGATTTGGGGTCTGGTTCAACCGGGGGTACGGGAAGCTTACGGACCGCTATACCCGTGCCGTGACCTTTCTCTCGGCGAGGAAATGGCTGGTGATCGTCATCATCATTGGCTTCGGGGCGCTCTTCTATCTGCTGATGCAGGCTACGCCCTCCAGCTTTGTGCCGGAGGAAGACATGGGAACCATCTTCGTGAATGTCAGCTTACCGGCCGCGAGCAGCATGGAACGCGTGCAGGTGGTAGCCGACGAGATAGACAGCATCTGCAGGACCCTGCCGCAGGTCTCCCATACCATGCGGACGCTCGGATCGAACTATATCGGCGGTACCGGCAGCGCCTATGGAATGGTGACCGTGCGGCTGACGCCGTGGGACGCGCGGCCAGGCGTAACGAATAAGGATGTGATCGCGACCCTGACGAAGAAGACCGCTGGCATCCGCGGCGCCGATATCGTATTCATGAGCCAGCCGACCATCACGGGCTTTGGCACCAGCGGCGGCTTTACCATCCAGCTGCAGGACAAGGGCGGCCATACCACCGACCAGTTCTACCAGACGGCGCAGGGTTTCCTGGGAACGCTCAACAAGCGGCCGGAGATCCAGTATGCCAAGACCTCCTTCAACCCCACCTTCCCGCAATATGAGATGGACATCAATGTTCCGAAGGTTAAGGATGCGGGTGTGTCGGTCACCAATATCCTGAATGCGATGCAGGTCTTCTATGGCAGCTCCTATGCGTCCAATTTTACCGCATTCGGTCAGCAGTACCAGGTCATCATCCAGGCCGACTCCGACTATCGGGCAGCGCCGGCGGGGCTTAGCAAGATCTATGTGCGCGGCACCGACAGCACCATGATCCCCATAACCGAATTCATCACCCTGAAGCGGGTCTTCGGTCCTGAGACCGTCAGCCGTTTCGACATGTTCAACTCCATGAGCGTCAGCGGCTCACCCAACGATGGGTTCAGCACGGGGCAGGCTTTGCAGGCCATCCAGGAGACGGCGGCCGAAAAGCTACCGGCGGGCTATGGGTTCGAATACTCCGGCATCAGCAGGGAGGAGCAGGCGGCGGGGTCGCAGACCGTTTACATTTTTGCGTTATGTCTAGCCTTCGTCTATCTTCTGCTGAGCGCGCAATATGAGAGCTATCTGCTGCCCTTTGCGGTGCTGCTGTCGCTGCCGGTGGGTCTGTCGGGCATCTTTGTATTCGCGAAGCTCTTCGGGGAAGACAATAATATCTACATGCAGATCTCCATGATCATGCTCATCGGGCTGCTGTCCAAGAATGCCATCCTCATTGTTGAATTCGCAGTGGAGCGAAGGGCGAAGGGCATGGGCCTGCTGGAGTCGGCCATAGAAGGGGGTAAGGCCAGGTTACGGCCCATCCTGATGACCTCCTTTGCCTTCGTCTTTGGCTTGCTGCCCTTGATCTTTGCCAGCGGCGTAGGGGCTAATGGCGACAAAAGCATTGGCACGGGAGCCATTGGCGGGATGTTATTCGGCACCTGTTTGGGAGTATTCGTGATACCCACGTTGTTCATCATCTTCCAGGGCCTGCAGGAAAAATTAAGGAAACCTAAAAAATATGACGATGAAGCTGCGTAACCTCATCCTTCCGCTGGTGCTGGCAGCTTTCGTCGTAGCCGCCTGCAAGGTCACCAAGCCTTATATGCGGGCGGAGAACCTCGCGGGCAATGGCGTCTATCGGGATACCACCGTTACCGATACGACGACGATCGCGAATATTCCCTGGCGGCAATTCTTTACCGATACGGCGCTGCAACACCTGATAGAAGAAGGCGTCCGAAATAACCTGGACCTTGGCATCGCCGTGGCGCGGATCCATGAGGCGGCGGCTAATTTCCGGCAGAGCCAGCTGGCCTTCTACCCTAGTCTCGCTGCTAACGCCAGTGGCAGCTTACAGAAGAACCCGGGCGTGCCTTCCACTCAGACCTATGAGCTTTTCCTGAACTCCAGCTGGCAGGTGGATATCTGGGGAAAGCTGCGTAGCACCAAGAAAGCTGAATTGGCGGCGTTGCTGCAGAGCGATGCTTACCGGCGGGATGTACAGACGCAACTGGTGGCGGGCATTGCGAGTGATTATTTTTCGCTTCAGGCTTATGACCAGCAGCTGCAAATTACGCTGGCCACCGTAGAGAACCGCAAGGAAGACGTGACGACGACGAAGGCGCTGAAGGATGCGGATGTCCTTACCGGTGCGGCCGTCATGCAGAGCCAGGCCGGTCTTTATTCCGTGGAAGTCACCATCCCTGATATCCGGCAGAACATCCGGCAGACGGAGAATGCCCTTTCGCTTTTACTGGGCCGCAACCCTGGCGGTATTGCCCGGGACAGCATAGGCTGTCAGCCGGTGGATACGGTGTTGTCTTTGGGACTGCCTGCGCAGCTGTTGGCCAATCGGCCCGATGTGCAGGAAGCCGAATACCAGCTGCGCTATTATTTTGAGCTTACCAATGTGGCGCGTGCTTATTTTTATCCATCGCTCACTATCACCGCGCAGGGTGGCTTTTCCAACAGCAACCTGGCCGTATTGTTTAGTCCTGCTTCTGTATTCAGTAATTTTATTGCAGGCTTGGCGCAGCCCGTTTTTAATAAGGGGCTCAATCTTCAGCGGCTCAATGTTGCCAAAGCGCAGCAGGCCGAGTTCCTGGCTAACTTCAGGCATACAGTTTTAAAT
>JAMFRX010000108.1 GCA_026224995.1 Puia dinghuensis | reverse complement strand
TGATTCGGCCATTCCCGCCGAAACGGGGGCGCGGGTCACGGTCGAAGGCAGCGACAACTCCAACCATCCCCTTACCGAGCAGGCGGCCGGGGTCTATAGCAGCATAGATACCCTGCAGCTGGGTCCTACGGTCCAATACCGGCTGAGCATCCATACGAGCAATGGCGAGGACTATCTTTCCGATCTTGTAGCCTACAAGGTCACGCCGCCTATAGACAGCGTCAGTTGGACCAACAACGGCAGCGGCGTCGAGATCTATGCCACTACCCACGATCCGGCCAACAATACCCGCTATTATCAATGGAACTATGACTACACCTATGAATATCATAGCGCAGAGCAATCTGTCGTTTATTATGATAGCACCGCCACGCCGCCCGCGGTCGTCGAGAGACCTGATTCGCTCGAGAACTACAGTTGCTGGACGAGCGGATCTTCCACCGCTCTCCTGCTGGGCAGCTCGGTAAAGCTGGCACAGGACGTGATCTACGAGCTGCCGGTAAACCACATTGAGCCCAACGACGCACAGCTCAGCGTACTCTACAGCATCCTGGTGCGGCAATACGCACTTACGGAGAATGGCTATAATTTCTTAAGCCTGATGCAAAAGAATTCGGAATCTTTGGGCAGCATTTTCGACGCCCAGCCCTCGCAGATCACGGGAAATATCCATAGCCTTACCCAGCCCACCGAGCAGGTGATCGGCTATGTCTCTGCCGGAACGGTGCAGCAGCAGCGTATTTTTATCAGCAGGTCACAGGTCCCGAGCACTTATACCGTCGCCTGCCCCATACCCGATACATTGCTGCCGACAAGTGAGAGTGCTCTCGCGGTTAATTTTGGCAATAAATATCCGTTGTATATCCCGTTATTCCTTGCCCAGCCTATGGCGGGCGGCCCTGTGAAGTGGCAGTCCAATATACCCGGTTGCATTGATTGCAGGATCGGAGGCGGTAACAACAAAAAACCCAGTTTCTGGCCACAATAGATTAAATCAAGCCGATGACAAGATATCAAGCTATATGCTATAAGACAAACCTGAGTGCGGCCTTTTTATTGCTGGCAGCGTCTTATGCCGGAGCGCAGTCTCCGATGACGGCGGAGCTTAGCAAGGGGCTGGATGTATACCGGCACCAGCACCTGCAGGAAAAGCTGTTCGTTCATACGGACAAGGAGTTCTATCTTTCCGGGGAGATCTGCTGGTTCAAGCTATACGCGGTAGACGCCACGAGCCACCGGCCGATGGACCTGAGCAAGGTAGCCTATCTGGAATGGCTGGACAAGGACAACAAGCCCGTCCTCCAGGCGAAGGCCGGGTTGAAGGGAGGGCATGGGGACGGTTCCGTTTACCTGCCGCTGACGCTTCGCTCCGGAATTTATAAATTACGCGTCTATACCAATTGGATGAAGAATTACGATGCCGACTTCTTCTTTGAGAAGAGCATCACGATCGTCAACGGGCGCCGGTCGGCCGAGGCGCCTGCGGCCGAAACACCTTTGCAATATCCGGTGGCTTTTTTCCCAGAAGGGGGCAACCTGGTGGAGAACCTTCCCAGCAAGGTGGCTTTCCGGATCACCGACCAGTATGGCAGGGGCGTCGAATGCAGCGGAGTGGTCACGGAGGACGACCAGGATACGATAGCCCGGTTCCGGCCTTACCGGTTCGGGATAGGGCAGTTTATGCTGACCCCCAGGGCGGGACATCATTATCGTGCGATCTTCCGCCTGGAAGATGGGACGGCCATCGCCAACCTGCTGCCTGTTGCCTATACCACCGGGATGGTGATGAGCGTGGTGCCGGAAGGCAGCGATCAGCTGCGCGTGAGTGTGCAGTCTTCCGTCGCTGGATCGGGTAACGAAGTCTATCTTCTTGCGCACACCCGCCAGGTGGTGAAGGCAGTGCAGGCCGCTATGCTGAGCGAGGGGAAGGCCAGTTTCCTGGTCGACAGGAAGGCCCTGGGCGAAGGCGTCTCGCATCTTACCGTATTCAATGCAGCGCGCCAGCCCGTTTGCGAGCGGCTCGTCTTCAAATTCCCGGCGCATCCCCTGCAGATAGCCTTACACCCGGATAAACAAAGTTACTCTACCAGGGACAAGATCAACCTGGACGTAGATGCCGGCACCGCCGATTGTTCGCTCGCCGTCTTCCGCGTCGACGAGATACAAACAGAACCAGCGAACCATATCGCGAGCTATCTCTGGCTAGGCGCCGACCTGAAGGGAAAGATCGAATCCCCCGGCTATTATTTCGCCCATCCCGAAGACGAGCAGGCCATTGACAACCTGATGATCTCGCATGGCTGGCGGCGGTTTCACTGGGGAGACGTGCTGGGGCATTCGGCGCCTTCCTTTGATTTCCCACCCGAATACAATGGGGCTATCATCTCCGGGAAAATAGTGGATAGCCGGACCGGCGCCCCTGCAGGGAATGTGCAGGCCTATCTTTCGGTCCCCGGAACGCGGACGCAGTTCACGTCGGCCTATAGCGATGACCAAGGACGCCTGCGCTTCGAGCTGAAGGATTTCTACGGCGGCCAGGAGCTGATCGTACAGACCAATACTTCGAATGATAGCTCCTACAGGATAGAGATCACGAACCCATTTTCCGAGACCTATACGGACAATCCGCTTACCCCGCTGCAGCTGCCCCGAGACGATTCCGGGACCCTGTCGGACAAGGACGTGGCCCTGCAGGTGCTGAACAGATATGGGGGAATAAAGCTTAAACGTCTGCATGTTCCGGGCATAGATACTACGGTTTTCTATTTCAAAGCGGATCACTCTTACCTGCTTGACGATTATACCCGGTTTACCACCATGGAAGAGGTGATGCGCGAGTATGTGTCCCTCATGCTGGTGCAGAAAAAGGGCGATCATTATCATCTGCCGCTCTTTGAGCTACCCTACAACCAGTTCTTCGAGACCGACCCGCTGGTCCTTCTGGATGGGGTGCCGGTGTTCAACCTCGACAGCCTGATGGTACTGGACCCGCTGAAGTTCAGGAAGCTGGAGACGGTGCAACGCAAATATTTCCTGGGAGGAACCTATTACTCCGGCATTATGAACTGGACGACGTACAAAGGCGATCTGGGCGGTTTTATTCTCGACCCACATTCCACCGTTGTCGACTACGAAGGGCTGGCCCTGCAAAGGGAGTTCTACGTTCCCAGCTATGCCACGGAGGAGGAGAAGGCGACCCATGTCCCCGATTTCAGGAATGTGCTGTATTGGACGCCTACGGTGCCGACCGATCCACAAGGCAAGCGGCAGCTTAGCTTCTATTCTTCCGACATCCCGGGCAAATATATCGTGGTGGCCGAGGGGCTGGCCGCGGATGGTTCCGCAGGAAGCGGTATGGCTACTTTTGAGGTCAAATAGGGGATTAATGCCCTGGTTAACCGTTTCGTTAAGGGAGCATCCTTTACTTTGTGCTTCCATATGAAATATATAATTCTGTTACTCACCGCCTTCTACCCCGCCCTTCTGGGGGCTCAAACTCCTGTATTCGAAGGCCAGAAGTCTTCCTGGCATGAAGGGTTTGAACGTTACGACCTGATCATGGACGAGAATACCCTAGTAATAACAGCCTTTAAAGCCCCTGAAGGTGAAGGGTTCGGGGTGAAAGATCCACCTCCTGGCACACGCCGGTGTATAGTCGTCGTTCCAAAGCATCCGGCTCCGGATAACCCCTGGTCCTGGCGAGGCTGCTATTGGGATCATCAGCCGCAGACGGAGGTCGAGCTGCTGAAACGGGGATTTTTTATCGCCTACATCTCGGCGAATGCGACGCTGAAACCCGGTAAGGAATGGGACGCCTGGTATGCCTACCTCACGGGAAAAGGGCTGTCGAAGAAGCCGGCCTTCATCGGTATGAGCAGGGGTGGCGAATATGAATATATGTGGGCGACGGCCCATCCGGACGCGGTCTCCTGTATTTATGGGGATAACCCGGCAATAGACCGCGACGCCCTGACGAAGCTGGGCGGGTTGGCCAAAAACGACGTGCCGCTCCTGCATGTCTGCGGCAGCATCGATCCCTTATACCTTGCCAACACGGCAGCAGCGGAAAATATCTACAGGGCCTTTGGCGGCAGGATGTCGGTGATGATAAAAGAAGGTTTTGGCCATCATCCCCACAGCCTGAATGATCCCAAGCCCATTGCCGATTTTATTGAACAGAGTTTCCGGGAGAAAGCGGCAGAAACGCCGACGTTCGTCCAGTCTGTGTACGGCGGGCCCGGAGCCGCCGGCGCGACAAGGTCCGACACTGCGGGCTATAAACCCCCAAAAACGTGGTACTATGGCAAAGCTGAAAGCTATCGCTGGGTGGCGGCGGAGAAAACCTACATCACCACCCGCGGAGCCTTTTTTTCGGGCTGCTACGCCCGTTACCAGCTGCAGATACCCGGCGTAGACGCCTTTACGACCGTTATCGTCCCAAGCGTTCCCGCTGCCGGAAATCCCTGGGTCTTCCGGCCCGATTATTTACAGGATGACGATCTGACTGACCAGGCCTTATTAGCCAAGGGCTGGGCCATCGTTACTGGAGCCGTTCCTTACAATTACGACGGGCCCGTGCTGGCCCAGTGGAATGCGATCTATGCCTATCTCACCGGTTATGGCTTCTCCTTGAAACCGGTGATGGCGGGACGCGGTGACGCGGCCGGCGAGGCCATCGCCTGGGCTATCGCCAACCCGGGCAAGGTAGCGTGTATCTATGCAGAGAACCCTATTCTGCATAACAAGCTGCTGATCCCCACCCAGCCCCTGGATACGCTTGCTCCGCTGGCCAAAGCGGGTGTTCCGCTGCTCTTCGTCTGCGGCAGCCTCGATCCTTCCGTCAACGAACAGGCGCGTGTCGCGGAGGCCCGCTACCGAAAGCTGGGCGGGACTATCACGGTGCTGGTCAGGAAGGGCGAGGGACATTTTTTGCGGCTGGCGGATCCGGCCCCTGTACTGGATTTCATAGGCAAATATGTGAAATAGCGGGGAAGCGCGAGCCGGCAACGCCGACTTCCTTAGATTTGTAAAAAAAATGGCAGAACAGGGCCCCAATAAATACTTTATTATGCCAGCTCCTCCTGTAGTTTACAAAAGCATCCGCAGCCACAACCTGAATATCTTCTACCGGGAGTCGGGTCCTGCGGACGCACCGGTCGTGCTATTGCTGCATGGCTATCCGACGTCGTCTTTTATGTTCCGTAATCTTATCCCCCTTTTGCATTCCAGCTATCGGGTGATCGCGCCGGATCTGCCGGGATTTGGTTTTTCCGACGCACCGGACCACGATGCCTTTGCTTACACGTTCGACAACATGGCCGCTGTCATGCAGTCTTTTATCGATGCGTTAGAGCTCAAGCGCTTTGTGCTCTATGTCTTCGATTACGGGGCGCCAGTAGGCTACCGGCTGGCCGTAGCCAACCCGGAGAAGATCGCCGCCCTCATCTCCCAAAACGGCAATGCCTATGAGGCGGGTCTTAGCGAAGGCTGGAACCCCGTTCAACGCTACTGGCAGGACCCTACCGAAGCCAATAGATATTACCTGCAGAGGTTCCTGACCCTCGAAGCTACGCTTTACCAATACCGCCAGGGCGCGAGCGACATCGCGCTGATCGCCCCGGAGACCTATACCCTCGACCAGCATTTTCTGGACCGGCCGGGGAATGTGGAGATACAGCTCGACCTGCTGAAAGATTACCGGAACAACGTGCTGCTATACCCGAAGTTTCAGGAGTATTTCCGAAAACACCTGCCGCCGATACTGGCCGTATGGGGCAGCAAGGACCCATACTTCCTGCCTGCCGGAGCGGAAGGCTACAAGAAAGACAACCCCGATGCGATCGTGAAGTTCTATGAGACCGGTCACTTTGCGCTGGAAACGCATGGTGCGGAGATCGGGCAGGACATCCTGGATTTCCTCGGCGGCCTGGAGGGTTATGGCGGCGGTCATCCCCGGGGTGTGACGCTTCATCCGAGCCCCTACCCTGTAAGGGAAAGCATGGACAGGCTGGAGAGCTTCCTGAAGCAGCAAGGCGTCACTATCTATGCCCGTATCGACCAGCAAGAGGAATTGAGAAAGGCCGGCATGAGCTCAGGGCCACTGGAGTTCCTGCTCTTCGGCAATCCCAAAGGGGGCGGCCCGGTGATGCTGGAAAATCCTCTCGCCGCGCTGGACCTGCCGCTGAAGGTGATCGCCTGGCAGGATGAACAGAAAAAAGTTTGGCTGGCTTATAACGAGGCAGCCTATATCCGGGAGCGGTATGGCCTCTCGGCAACGACGAGCGCCAAGCTGAATATCGATGGGATCATCGTCAAAGCGCTAGGCGGATAGGGATCACCTTCTTCACTTTAAGGCTACTAATGTACGGAGAGATGGGTATAATATTTGCTGCTGACCTTATTTGGGTCATGTCGCTCCTTTACACCATAACCAAGCCGGACGTGTTTTCCTTCCTGCTGTTCGTCGCTTTTTGCGGCTCCTTCTACCTGGGGGGATGGCTCTTCTACCTCGGTCTCAGGAGGATACTCAGGGGTGGGGTCATTGTAAACGGGACCGTCCTTATCCTCCTGGGGATCGGTCTTTTCTTCCTCTGCCGGTTGAGCTTTATGGGTTGGTATCATCAGGTGGGCTAGCCGCCGCGGAAGGGGTCCAGCCTGGGCTCGCGGGTTTCGGAAGCGCCGGCATATCGTTTCACAGAATTCAGAAAAATTTCCCTGGCATTGCCTGGCAGATCCTGCCAGGAGAAGGCGCCGTAGAGCGTGTCGAAACCGATAGCAGAGACTTTTTTTATGATTGCCTGCAGTTCTAGCGCATGCAATGGAATGTGGTTGGGATAGCTGTACATCATCGAATTGTACGGCGGCTCCATTGTATACCCAGGGTTTGTCCAGCCGGTGGATGTACACAGGGCAACTCGGGATAGTCCAGCTTATCTACCCAGCAAAGCCTGAAAGGGACGGCTGTCAAAGTTCTGTCCAGGCTGATGATCGACGGAGGCGACGAGGGATTCGGCGGGATTGTAGCGGTAGCAGACGAGGAGACATTTAGGAGCCTGTTGGTTGCTACCGGTGAAGTAAGCGGAGTTCATGCGGACGAGCATGGTGGTATTGGCCTTGCCGTCTTCGAAGCCATGGAAATTGGCGGCGTTCGTGGAGACAACGGCGGGCTGGGACAACTGGAGAGGAGTGCTGTTGCGCCGGATGCTGTCGATGAGGCGGATGGTCTGGTTGTAGCCGCCGATGGTCTGGCTGGTCCTGACACGGGTATCGGCGACTGCAAGAGCCTTGAGGGCTACCAGCTCTTTGCGAGCCTGTTGGAGGTATTCCTTCTTCGTTACGGGAATATAAGGTAGTGTCGTGCTGTCGGCAGTGATCAACCAGGCCTTCACATGGAGGTTGTTCTCCATGCTGAACTCGAAATAATTACCCTGGGCGTTGGTAGAAGCCTTGAGCGTGATATAATCATTGTTGTTGACGGTGAGGTGGCCGAGCAGTGGGGTGATATCATTTGCGAAAACGGCGATGTCACTATCTGGGGTCATGTTTGCCGTAGGAGGCACAACGGATTGGTTGGCGCGGACGATGCCGATGAAAGCGAAGGTTACTAATATTGTTGCGTAGATCTGTTTCATGGTACGAATTTATAAGGACAAACTAATTTCGGAAACGGGTGTAGAAATTCGTAGAATAATTGGAGGGAGAGAGCTTGGAACTATGTGTAAGATTACCAACAAAGTGCCAAAACATAATGCTTTGAAAATCAGGTTTTTAGAGACCTGCAGGTTCAAAAACCGCTCTCGAATCGGGAATTATGGGTGACCGTGTTCCTGAAAAAGGAACGAATTCAACAGCGCATACTCACCATTTACCATGAATTTGGACGAAAAACGCCGGCTGGAGATACTTTCTTTTTCCAGCCGGCGTTTTAAGGGCGCAATAAAAGCGCCATAGCGCATATTCTTATGAAAACTATAATCCTTCCAATCGTAATTCTACTTAGTACTACGATCCTCCATGCCGAGAACGGCGCCAGAGGCCACAACAGCACCACCCGTAAAAGCGCATCTTCGGTGCACAACATTCTCTCCACACAATTGCCTGCCCGCTTACAATCGTCCATTAGAACGAGGTACAAGACCTATTGGATCACCGACCTGTACAAGTGCACGACCGAAGGAAAGGTCTGCTACTACATTACGTTGGAGAATGCCGATCAGAAGATCAAGCTCAACACGAGCCATTCCGCCAACTGGCAGGTGGCACATGTCGTAGCCAAGGACGTAGCTATCCGCTAGACTAGAGCTTCAAGGCCAGCGATACATAGAACGTACGACCATCCGCCGGCAGAATGCCAGGCCCGGGGTACATATTGATGCGCCGCGTGAAATAACGTGCGTCGGCAATATTGTTCATCCCCGCGGAAAGACGGTAGTGACGTAAAAAAGACCATTCGGCAGAAGCATCCCAAACATGGTAGGCCGGCACTACGCCGATGATACCGGTTGAGTTGTAAACCGTGTTGGTCGCATCGCTGAAATTCTTTCCAACATAGCTATACTGAACCATTACTTTAACGGGCCCCGACCTCGCAGTCAGGCCCGTTCTGTTTATCCAGTCCGGTACCCCTTCTACCCGATTGCCCACCAGGCTCATGTTCTTTCCGCTGTTGTTGATGCTGCCCGTGCTATACCGTGCATGGTCATAAGAAAAAGAATTGAAGAGCTTCAGATCGAACAGGGAACTGGTCCCTGTGAGCAGCCGCCAGAGACTTACTTCAAAATAGGCTTCGACACCCGGGGCGCCCGAGTTACCGATGTTCGTGGTGAACAGATATGCCGTGTTTGTCCTCGCGTTGGTGAGCGTCACCTGACCGACACGGTTCCCGTAATAAAGATAGAATGCATCGAGATCGAAGGTCAGCCAGTCGCTTACTGTACCCCGGTAGCCGAGATCGGCATCATAGCCACGGCTGTCTTTCAGGTTGGGATCGATTACGCCAATCTGATCCGCCGGGGTGATGCTGGCGTAGAGATAGGGCCGGTAGGCCTGCGAGACGTTTCCGTAGAGTTGTGTCGTGGCGTTCACCTGGTATTGAAGTCCCATGCCGAAGAGCGGCAAGCTGCGGTTGCCTGTATAAGCGACGGGGAAGCTCTGGTTAACGATGAGTCCCTTGAGCTTTGAATCGATCACCTCGTAACGAAAACCGGGTGTGACAGAGAAACGCTTGGTGACATGGAACAGGTTCTCGGCGAAAACGGCGTAGTTGTAGGTATGCAGGTGCAGGTCGATGCTGTAAGGCTTTGTAAGGCTGAGGTCGAAGTCGCTACCTGTGGTGCCTACGCCCTTTTGTACTCTGTGCGTGGTCTCATCAG
>JAMFRX010000017.1 GCA_026224995.1 Puia dinghuensis | reverse complement strand
GTGCTGATCCAGCTGGTGGCGATAGTCGGCGCCGTTTGGATGAGCAAGCTATCGGCTAAATATGGCAATATCCGCGTGCTCATGGGGGTGATCGTCTTCTGGATCCTGATCTGCGTATCCGCCTATACCACGGCCGGCATGGCGGAGAACCTAAAGGACTTTCATGACAAGATCGCCGAGCTCAAGCAGCAGAAGGAAGATCTCCTGGCCAAAAGAGCGCAGCTGAATACCATCGACTTCGACAAACAGGATGCCTATATCGAAGGCGAGCTGTCGCGCTGGAAGATGGACCTGGAGCCACATCAGCAGCCGATAGAGTACTCTTTTTATCTGCTGGCCCTCGGAGTAGGGTTGGTGATGGGCGGCATCCAATCCCTGAGCCGTTCCACCTATTCCAAGCTGATGCCGGAGACAAAAGACACCGCCTCTTATTTCAGCTATTACGACCTGACAGAGAAATTCGCCATCGTCATCGGCATGTTCAGCTTTGGATTCGTCGAAGACCTCACCGGCAGCATGAAGAACTCCCTTGTCTTCCTGATCATCTTCTTCCTGATCGGCCTGGCCTGGCTGTATTCCGCGCTCAAAAAGCAACGCCAGGCCCTCCAATAAATCTGTTTTATTATGCGACTGCACACCATCAATACCGGCTTCTTCAAACTAGACGGCGGGGCCATGTTCGGCGTCGTACCCAAGAGCTTGTGGAGCAAGGTCCATGCGCCGGACGAGGACAACCTCTGTACCTGGGCGATGCGGTGCCTGTTGATCGAAGACGGCGATAAGCTGATCCTGGTAGACAACGGCATCGGCGACAAGCAGGATGCCAAATTCCTGGGCCATTACAAGCTGCATGGCGACGACACCCTGAACAAGTCCCTGGCCGCCCTGGGCTTCCACCGAAACGATATCACCGACGTCGTGCTGACCCACCTCCACTTCGACCATTGCGGCGGCAGCATCGTCAGGGAAGGCGGGAAGCTGATCCCCGCTTTTGCCAACGCACAGTATTGGAGTCATTCGCGGCACTGGAAATGGGCGACCGAACCCAATGACCGGGAGAAGGCTTCTTTTTTGAAAGAGAATATCCTGCCGATCCAGGAGAGCGGACAGCTGCGCTTCGTGGATGCCGCCGAACCGCTGACGGCCACCAATGCCGGTCATGCCAATTCCGGCCAGGCAGGCCAGCCCGTATCCGCCCTGCCTGGCGACAGCATTCTCCCCGGCCTGTCCCTGCGCCTCGCCGAAGGACATACGGCCGCCATGATGCTGCCGCAATTATCCTATAAGGGCAAGACGCTGGTCTTCATGGCTGACCTCCTGCCTTCCACAGGCCATTTCCCCATCCCCTGGGTCATGGCGTACGACATGTTCCCCCTGACCAGCCTGCTGGAGAAGCGATCCTTTTTACAGGAAGCCGCAGCAAACGGCTACGTCCTCTTCTTCGAACACGATCCCATAAACGAATGCTGCATCCCGGAGCTCACGGAAAAGGGTATCCGGCCCGGCAAAGGGTTCCGGCTGGCAGAGCTTTAGCGTCACTCTTTCCATTTCCATAAGACGGATTGGAGCTGTGCATTCTTCATCACCGGCAGATAGTGGTCGCGCAGGAAGCCATGCCACTCCATATTGGATGAAGGATTCGAGAACCAGTTATCTTCTGCCGTAAGATCGAGCACAAATGTAGTCTGGTGACTCAGGAGATCCTGCTCGATGGAGCGCAGCAGCCGAAGATCGGTGTCCCAATTTGTATATAGCCGCCAGAAATGCTGGTATACCCAGATGGATGGCGCCCGGACATTGAGCTCGTTGCTCATGTATACAGAATTTATGCTGCCGAATACATAGAATTGATAGTCCGCCGGCCGCTGCTGCCGGAGAAAACGTAATTCCGGCGACGAGGCAACCTCATCCCGGTCCTTGCTTTTCAAATGAGTGAGATGCTGGACAGCAGTGTAAGCGAGACTGGCACAAACGAGAAAACCGAAGATCCCTTGTGCCTTGTAACCGGATAAGACCGGCTCCCCTGTAAAGGCAAAGACACAGAACAGCAAGATAGGAATGGAGGCGGCCAGCGGAAGCACATAGTGAGTAAACGTAACGTTGTATATGTGTGGAACGATATCGCGTCCCCCCATGAATTCAGTGATAACAGATAAGGGCACAGCCGCCAGGGCGATCAGGATCATTCGCCGATTGGTGGATCTAAAGAAAAACGCGCTTACCCCAATGGTAACCGTTACCAGAACGGCCACTTCGTAGTTTCCGCGATCCATCAGGGTCTTTAGCTTTATAAGGTGGTCGCCAAAAGACTCCTTTATGGCCTGGGTATACCAGCCGAAGTTAAAGAGGAAGGCATCTTGCCAGGAAACGGACAGCGCCTGATTCCAGCTAAAATAAAAAATCAATGGAAGCGCAATCATGGCAAAGCCCAGGGAAATGCGGAGCAGACGACGGCCGACAGGTAAGCTGTCCGTCCCCGGCAGAAAGCTGTAAAGAAAGTATGGAAGGAGCTGCAGCACCTGGTCCTGTTGCATAAAGAAAATACAGCCGCTGAGAACCCCAAGTCCGACCCATCGGAAACGATGCTTCCCCAAAAAAATGCAGAAAAAAAACACCATGAATATGGTCGTGTATTCACGGGTCATTCCCTCGCCAAGGCAAAGCAGAT
>JAMFRX010000107.1 GCA_026224995.1 Puia dinghuensis | reverse complement strand
ATCACCCTGGGAAGCTTTACCGTAGAAGATCAGAGCTGTGAGGCTTACCTCAGCTGGACGACGACCATGGAGCTCAATGCCGCCGCCTTCGACGTACAGCAGAGCTCCGATGGGGTGAGCTTCAACACCGTGGCCACGGTAAAGGCCGAAGACACGGCGTCCACCTACTCTTTAGCGGTACCACAACAGCAGCGGACGGCCTTCTACCGGTTGAAGATGACCGATCTCGATAATACTTTCACCTATAGCGGCATCGACGTCCTGAGCCTCTCTTGTCTGCCGGCGGCCCAGCAGCTGACGCTCTATCCCAACCCCGTGGGCACGGGCAGCAGTCTGGAGGCCAGGCTTGTAAGCCCTGACGATAAGGGTATGGCCAGCCTGCAGGTATTCGATGGATCGGGAAGGAGGGTATATACGTCGATGGTCACCGTCAACAGCGGCACCAACCTCTACAGCCTGCCCGCCGCGGGGCTGGCGCAGGGTATCTATACGGTAGTAATAGCAGGGAATGGCTGGCGCAGCGACGTGATCTCGTTCAGCAAGACGGGGAATTAGACGGGCCTGGTCGCCGACGGATGGTCGGTGGTTCGCTGGCCTAGACCCCGAACTTCCGTTTGCGGATCAGCTGGTAGGCATATCCGCCCAGCAGAACCAGCAGCAGCGGCAGCCCGATATTAATAAATTGCCAGAAAGCCCGGTCCTTCTCCACCTTGGTGGGATCGAGGAGCCTAAGCGTATAATCTTTGGAGCGCGTCTCCAGGATATGCGAAGGATTTACCAGGTATTCCAGGCAGTTCTCGATGAAATACTGGTTGGCGAATGTATAGTTATCCCCTTGGCTGAAACCCAGGGCCTGTGGTCCTTGCTGCGTCACCTCGTTCATAAAGATATCGCCGTCGCTGCAGACGATCACCCGAGAGGGCTTTTCGCTCTGAGCGATGAACGGCTGTCCATAGACGTTAGCCATGCTGTCCGCGACCGCCGTCGGGATGCGGTTTTGGTAGAGTGACTGGAACTTCCCTTCCAGCAGCATCGCCACGGGGATGTTCGACTTTGAGAACATACGCGGGTCGTCGAGATACTTCATTACGTCAAAAGAGATCATCGCCGGCGTCGCCACTGTCCGAGCATTGGCGGAGGTCTGCAGTAGCACGGTCCGCTGGATGCCCGGCGCCTTCACCGTATCTATGGAATTGGCGAACTGGGCCAGCACGGGATCCAGGTTCTTGGAGATAGGATGCGTGAGGCTGCCGTTCAGCAGGGGAAAATAGGGCCAGCGAATGGGCTCTATCTGGGGCTTGTCACCCTGTGTCCCTACGACTATGGGCAGGTTGGCGCACTGCCTGTCTTCCACGAGGTCCTGGTTGAGCCGGATACCATATTTGAAGAACAAGTCTTCCAGCTCCAGTCCACGATCGTAGGCGACGGTGCCCTGGTCCTGCCGGAGGCTGTCCTTCTCTGCATGCAGCACATCCACGGCCCAGATGAGCTGGCCGCCATGCAGGACATACTGATCGAGCGTCAGCTTCTCCCGGTCGGTGAACTTGCTGGCGGGCTTGACGATCACCAGCGCATTGTATTTGGGTGGGATCACCGCCAGGCTGTCCAGCGGCACGATGCCGAAACGGTAGTTGCTGCGGATATCTTCGATAAGTGAGTATACGCGATAGTCCAGCGGCTCGCCGTTCCCCATGACATAGCCGACCGTGGGGCGCACTTTCTCGGTGATCTTGTCGATAGCGCTCCCGAATTTATATTCCAGCAGGGTCTCTGCGTTGGTATATTCCTGTTCCTCCGGCTGGCCCTGGCCGCCGACCTGCACACCTTTGAGCAGGTTGACGGGATAGATGCGGTCCTTGTACCGGATGATGGCGGCGGGGATGATGATGCGTTGGCTTTCTTCGTCGCCCTTTTTGGTCTGCGCCACCTGCGTCATTGGCTGGATGCCCATCCTACGCAGGGAGTCGAGCAGGTTTGCCTTGGCCGAGTCGTCGAGGCCGCTAAGGGGGTCGAATAGATGGACCCGGATGCGGCCGTCGCAGTATTCGTTGAACTCGCGGAGCTCTTCCTCCGCGCTCCTGGACAATTTACGGATGCCGGCCTTCAGGTCGCCCGCGAGGTAGAGGTCTACGATGATATCGTCGTCAACCCGGTGCAGCAGGGCCTTGGTGGGATCGCTCAGGGTATAGCGCTTCTCTTTTGTCAAGTCTGCCTGCAGGTGCAGGTGCGAAGCCAGCAGGTTCACCGCGGCCAGCACTACGACCAGGACAATGGGTCCCAGGAGAGGCAGCCGCCGGTCCCTGGACTTCAGATGCCTGCCTGTGAGATAGAGGAAGAGGAAGATGATGCTTGCGACATACAGCAGGTCACGCGAGTCCACGACGCCGCGGCTGATGCTGCGATAGTGGAAGTCGATGCCCAGCATGGCGATGTAGTAATCAAGGCCGGCGGTGAAGGCAGGCAGGCTGCTGCTGGCCCCGAAACCGCTATAGAGCACGAAGCAGGCGAAGGCCGCCCAGATGAAGGCCACTACCGGGTTAGTGGTAAAGCTGCTGCACCAGGTGCCGATGGCGGTGAAGACAGCCGCGAGGAGCACGAGTCCCAGGTAGCTTCCTGTAGTTGCGCCCGTATCTATGCCGCCCTGTCCGGACAGCTGCTGGATACAGAGGAAATATACCAGGGTGGGCAGCAGGGCGATCAGAGCTACCAGCAGGCTGGCGAAGTACTTGCCCAGGATCAGCTTTGTCCGGCTTAGCGGCATCGTCTGCAGGGTCTCATACGTCCCCATGCGGAACTCCTCCGAGAAGCTGCGCATGGTAATGGCTGGTATCAGCAGCAGCAGGATCCAGGGCGCCAGCTCGAAGAACTTATCCAGGGTCGCATAGCCAAAGGTCAGGATGTCCGTATCGGGGAAAACAAAGAGCATCAGCCCGTTGAGCAGGAGGAAGACCACGATGGCGGCGTAACCGGTAAGATTGCTAAAGAATTGTCGGAGTTCTTTTTTGCAGATAGCCAACATAAGTGCGAAAATATGCGATATAATCGTCTGATGGATAGTTCTTATTGCGTAGGGGCACTGCTCACTTTGAAACAAGTGTTTCTATATACATGCGAATAAGTAAAATGTGAAAAAATATCGGAAATTAGATAGGGCGAAAAGTGGGTAGAATGAAAGATTACCCTATATTCGCATGCTCTTATAGATCAGCCTGCCTTTCGAAAAAATATAATTTAGGTTGGGTCTACAAAACATTCAACCGAAACCAACTGCATGCAAAAAATCCGCCCCTGTCAGGCGGGTTTTTTGTTTTATCCCAAGCCAGTATAAAATAACATTACCATAAATCACCATATATACATGTTGATTTATTTGTATGCCAATTCACGGAGTTTTTCGACTGTTTGGGTTATTCTCCCGATTGCATAATCCACTTGTTCTGTAGTCGTCCACCGGCCCAGTCCCAGCCGAAGGGAGCTATGGGCCAGGTTATCATCCAGGCCCAGGGCCTTCAGGACGTAGCTGGGCTCTATGGAAGCGCTGGTACAGGCCGAGCCGGAAGACAGGGCCACGTCTTTGCCCAGGCCTGCCAGCAGGGCCTCTCCGTTCACGCCGCTGAAGGAGATATTTGTCGTATGTGGCAGTCGGTGTTCGCGGCTGCCATTGACTGTGGATCCCGGGATATGGAGCAGTCCTGTCTCCAGCCGGTTGCGCAGGGACCCTACGCGCAGGGCCTCGGCAGCCATCTCCTGGCCGCAGAGCTCGCAGGCCTTACCCAGCCCTACGATAGCCGGGACGTTAAGGGTCCCGCTGCGCATGCCCCGCTCGTGGCCGCCTCCGTCCATTTGCGCTGCCAGCCGCACCCGTGGATCACGGCGGCGGACATACAGGGCGCCGATGCCCTTGGGGCCATAGAGCTTATGGGCGCTTAGCGACAGCAGGTCGATGCCGTCGCTACCCACGTCCACCGGGATCTTACCCACCGCCTGCGTGGCGTCGGAGAAAAAGAGCGTTCCATGTCGGTGGGCGATCTCGCTTATGGCTTTTATAGGCTGCAGCACTCCTATTTCGTTGTTGGCATACATTACGGCGATCAGTACGGTAGTGGGTCGGATGGCGGCCTCCAGTTCCTGCAGATCGATGAGGCCCTGGCTATTCACGGATAGCCGGGTGATCTCCCCACCCAGCCTCTCCAGGTGCTCGCAGGTGTCCAGCACGGCCTTATGTTCGGTTGCGACGGTGATGATATGGTTCCCTTTTGACGCATACAGCTCAAAGACGCCTTTGAGCGCCAGGTTGTCCCCTTCCGTTGCTCCGGAAGTGAAGACAATCTCCTTTGGCTCCGCCCCTATGAGCCGGGCCACCTGTTCCCGCGCCACCTCTACTGCCTCTTCTCCTTCCCAGCCGAAGGCGTGGCTACGGCTTGCCGCATTTCCGAATTTTTGGGTAAAATAGGGCAGCATGGCTTCCACGACCCGCGGATCGCAGGGCGTGGTGGAGTTGTAATCCAGGTAGATGGGCAGGTTTACCATGCCACAAAGGTACCGCTATTGCGGTATCACGAAGGACCCTGTGTGGCTGTCGCCGCTGAGGATATTCGTGGCCCTTACGAAGTAGGCGCCGCTGGCCAGCTTTCGGGTAAAATTGATCCTTGGCAGGGAAGTATTGGCAAAAGCGTTACGTTGTACGAGGTGTCCGTCCGCGGCGATGATGTCCACCTGCCAGCTCCGGTTGTCGCCAGGCAAGATCAGGTTGATATAATCGCTGGGCGGGTTCGGGAAGATCGAGAAGCCTGTGGCCCCGGCGGAGTTCAGGTTGATGATACAGACGGAGGAGTAGTGGTCGGGTCCTATGACGTCCGCGATGCGCAGCCGGAAGTACAGCTTACCCGTGGCCCCTGAAGGTATAGGATAGGTATAAGAATAGCTGGCGTCGGAGTTTATCACGGTGGAAGGGACGGCAGCATAGTCGCTGAAAGTCGTACCGTCGGTGCTCACCTGGAGATTGTAGATCCGGCCTGCCTGTTCGCCCGTGGTGTTCCAGCCGAGCTGGACATCCTGTCCCTGACGGACAGCAGTGAACGAAAGCAGGTCGGCTGCGAGCGTACCCGTATTACAGTAATAGTAGGTCCATGAGAAATGAATCTGATCAGTTAAAGTAGAGCTATTTATGGCAACGTTGGAAGGGCTGATCAGCGGCTGGGTGGTCGAACTGTAAGTAACGGCTATATTGCCGTTGCCTACGAAATAACCACCAGGAGTATTATTCAGGGTCCCGTCGTTGGTGTCCAGTGAATCGACGATAATAGAATTGTTATTGATAGTATTCACCGGCGGAAAGGTCTGCGTGGTGTAGGGTCCCAGTCCGGGAGCCGAATAGTTGGAACCAAATACGGTATTGTTGAAGTCACCGGTTGGGCCGCTCGTGAAATCGTCGTTCCGGTAATATTTGACGTTGGCATTTACAGCGGTATTGTTGTAGTTCTCTATCGTCATACCGGAATTTACCGTCACGACCGAACGAACGGTGACGGCATAAAGGGTCAACGCAGAAATGGGGAATTGGGGAAAACTCGCCGTATAGGTTTCATTACCATCGGTGCTGGTAAATACCGTATCGTAGGTAATGGAGCCATACATGCTGGTACAAGGGGGCTGCGCCATCAACCGCGATGGAGCCAGCGCGAGCATACCTGAAAAACACACTATAAACAGGACACAGGTCGCCCTGGATAATTGGATTCTAGACCGCCTCATAGGAACAAATCGTTTAAGGGATTCCGCTATATAACTCTAAATAGGAAGGATTTATTTTGTCGAACTAAGTAGGTTTACTATTTTTTTGGAGAAAAACCCGGCTAAAGATTTCGGAAAACTCCTGTAAAACGTTTCAAATGAGCATGTAAGACAGTGGGCTTACACAATATTAAAATCTTTACTACAATCCTGCCCTTTCCTGGTGATAATCAACTCCTAGAGGGCATCATTTGCCCAGACCAGACCGAACTGACCCCAGGGTCTAGTTTCCCGTGATGATAAAAGAGGTCGTGTAGTTCTTTCCGCTGTGAAGGTCAAGGAGCCGGACGAAATAAGTGCCGGCCGCAAGGTGGTTCGTGAAATCAAGATGCAGGGTGCTGGACTCCAGGATCGTCGCGCGCTGGACCAGGTTTCCGTTGGCGGCGAAGATATCCACCTGCCAGTTGCCGGCGGCCTGGCCCGTGATCAGATTGATGTAGCTGGTGGCGGGATTGGGGTATACCTGGAGCGTCTTAGCCGTAGAGGCGATTGTCACCTGGCGTACGGGCGAAAAGGTGAGATTGCCCTCGTCGTGTATCTGCAGCCGGTAGTACCAGCTGTCCGTGCCGCTATCGGGCAGGTTGTCGGTATACGCATAGTCGGCGCTCTCTTCGCTGCCCGTTGCGGGAACGGAGCCGACGGTCGTAAACGTTTTGCTGTCGCCGCTGCGCTGGATATCGTAGACTCTGCCAGCCGCTTCGTTCACCGCCGACCAGCTCAGGCTTGCGCTCCGGGGAGGGGCCGCCGCCGCCGAAAAGCGGGTGAGGTTGGCCGCTAGCGTCACGCCGCCCATGCAATACAGGTATTGTACGGAGAAGGTCATGGTATTGCTGATATCGGTGCTATAGTAATAGGTAGCGTTATTGGCGGTATTGAGATTGGTATAGGTAAAAGACATATAGCTCAGGTTCACCTGGCCCGTGCCCAGGAATGGGGTTACATTACCCGTGATGCTATCAGTAGAGTAATGGTTGCTCAGGAAGGCGAAAGGCGCACGTGTGACCCCCTCCTGTGGCAAGAGCGGATAGGTCTGGATGAACGTGGACATGATATTGTTATACGTTGAAGACAACGCCGAGCCGGAGATCAGGTCTTCCTGGCCGAGCGTCAGGGAGAAGGCAGCCGGGAGGGTGTCAGCGTTGCGCAGCGTAAAGCCATACTGCGAGGATACCACAGCGGAGAGCTTTACCGATACTAATAAGCCGGAGTCCGGGCTCCATTGCGGTGCGGAGATGTTGTAAATTCCAAATCCATTGCTGGTGAGTGAAGTATCGTAAGTGCGGGTGGCAAGACTATTCGCGCATTGCGCGTGTGAAGACAGATGAAGGATCGTCCCTATGCACAGCGCCAGGCCCACTTTTAATAGAAAGGAAGGATCGTAGTTCCTCATCGGATAAACGGATTATTGGATTGTTTTCAACCTATAAACACACGACACATACTATTTATTTTGTGTGTCCGGGTCTAAACTACGACATATTTCTTCTTTTAAATGGTTATACTAGCCCAAAATGGGAAAATAGGGGAATTCTTTACCCCAGAATGGGAAGAATAAATAAAAAAGCCCCAAGCAGGCTTGGGGCTGAATTTCGTATTGGGGGAAGGCTACTTGGCGATCAGCAGCTTGTTGACCTGTTTGGACCCATCGGCGCCGGTGACGACGATGATGTAATTTCCTTCCGGATAGCTGCTTACGGCGAGGGGGACGGTTGTCCCGCCGGCGTTGCTGACATTTTTTTCCAGCAGGATCTGGCCCGACTGGTTGAACAGGCGGATGAGCACGGTCTCCGTGGAGCTGCCGCCCAGCGTGACGTTGACATAGTCGCGGGCGGGATTGGGATAGATGCTCACCGAGCTTACGATGCCGGTGCGGATGCTCTTGACGGGGGAATAGGCGTAGCGGCCGTCCTTGTCTACCAGTTCCAGGCGGTATTCGCTGGTTCCCTGTGCGGGTTTGGCGTCGGTGAAGGAATAGTTGATGGCGGTGCTGGAATTCCCGGCGGCGGCTACGGTGCCGATGCTGGTCCAGGTGCTGCCGGCGTCTGTGCTGCGTTCGACCGCAAAATGATCGGAGTTAGACTCCAGCGAGGTCGTCCAGGTCAGGTCGACCTGGCCGTCGTTCAGCACGGCATTGAAAGTCAATAAGATGATCGGCAGGGTGCCGACGCCGCTAAGGGTGACGGGACCTACTGCGGTCGCTCCGAAGACGGCCGGGCCCTGGTTCTGGAAGGCGTCGTCTATAAAGGAGTTATAGGGATTGCCGAATTCCTTGGTGGAATAGGTAGAGCCGCTGCTGATCGTGGAGGCGAGGACCCCGTCATAAAAACCGGCGGCGGTGGCGTCCAGCTTAGCGGTATTGTCTTCCAGCTGAAGGGTGTTGTTACCCGTAGCGGTCAGGATGATGCTGTAAGAGGCGGCAAAGGTGGAGGCGCCGGAGTTGCCGATTGCCAGGGTGGTGCCGCTGCTGACCAGAACTTTAGAGCCGTTGGTAAGCGTTACGTTGGCATTCAGGTTGACCGTCCCGGGAGTACCCAGGATGATGAGGCAGTTGTTGCAAGTGGAAGGAGGTTCTGCGCCGCTCCAGATGCCGGGACCGGATGCGGTGTGCCAGTTGCCGGGGAGTACGGTTGAATAAGTTCCGCCGGAGTAAGTTTGTGCCGAAGCAGAAAGGGTAAGGATCGACAGTGCGCACAATACCAGAGTGTAAAGCTTTTTCATTTTCACGAGTGATTAAGTAATTGAATGTGGTTAAAGGGTAAACCATAGTCAATAGTGGATTCAAGATCCCCCACAGGAAAATAATTGGATTGTTCAGCTTTCGGTGAAATGGTACGTGCGCGTGCTTCTCTGCCGGGAATAGGCTGAGAACATTAATCGGTTTAAAATTGAGGATGATTGGGTACTACGCGGATTATAGGAGAGCAGGTTTCCGGGAGAATTGGATCGTGGGAATAAAAGTAGTGTAAATACTATAAACATGCAAGCAAAAACCGAAAAATTTTGGATGCATATCCGTCAGGAAGCCTCTTCGGGCTGATCTAACTTGTTGAACCCCAGCTTATCCAGCGCCAGCTGGGCGGCTATCTGGCTGGCGTCTTTCTTATTATAGGCCTGGCCCTGGGCTAGTAATTCTCCGTCTACGACGGCGCCGACCGTGAAGAGCCGACGGCCTCCTTCTACGCGTTCGTCCAGGGTTTCGAACTCCAGGTTTTTGCCGTTGCGGTTGGCCCAGCCGTAGAGCTTGTTCTTGTGGTTGATCTCCAGGTTTTCGAGGTCGTCGAGGAAGAGGTAGGGCTGGATCACCCTTTCCATTACCCACTGGCGGCACTTTTCGAATCCTTTGTCCAGGTAGATGGCGCCGACGATGGCCTCCAGGGTGTTGCCGAAGATCTGGCTCATCTTGAGGCTGCTGTCGAACTTATTGAAGTTGCTTACCCGCTTGAGGCCCATTTTTATGGCTATTTCGTTCAGCTGGTTGCGGTTGACCATCTTGCTGCGCATTTCCGTGAGGAAGCCTTCTTCTTTGTAGGGATATTTTTTGAAAAGGAAGTCCGCGATGATGGCGCTAAGGATGGCATCGCCCAGGTATTCCAGCCGTTCGTTGTTCTCGTCGGCCCCGTCTTTGACGCTCCGGTGGGTGAGCGCTGTTCTATACAATACGGACTTGCCCGGAGTAAACCCGAGTACGTTTCGAAGTTGTTTTTTGAACGAGGTGGCTGCGCTATCGCTCTTTATGATACGTTCCAGAATTCCCACATTAACAAGCTACAATTTTTTTCACCCAATAAAAAATTTGTTTGAGGCTATTGCCAAAAAGTGTTCTAGGCCTGATATTTTTGGACAATGACACAGGCGTTATGGCCGCCAAAGCCAAAGGTATTGCTTAGAGCAGCCCTTACTTTCTTTTGTTGAGGTTTCCAGAAGGTGAAGTCGAGCCGGGGGTCCAGCTCTTCGTCGTCTGTGAAGTGGTTGATGGTCGGGGGGATCTTGTCCTCCACCACGCTCATCACGCAAGCGATGGCCTCGATGACGCCGGCTGCGCCCAGGCAGTGGCCCGTCATGGATTTCGTGCTGCTGATGCTGATGGAGAAGGCCCTTTCCCCAAAAACGTCTGTGATCGCCTTTATCTCCGCTGTATCGCCCAGGGGGGTCGAGGTCCCGTGGGTATTGATGTAATCGATATCCGCCGGTGTCATCTTTGCATCGGCCAGGGCGGCGATCATGACGTTTTTCGCGCCCAGTCCTTCGGGATGTGGGGCCGTCAGATGGTAGGCGTCGGCGGTAGCGCCGCAGCCTATGATCTCGCAATAGATCTTCGCGCCCCGCGCTTTTGCATGTTCCAGCTCTTCGAGGACCAGCACTCCGGCGGCTTCGCCCATTACGAATCCGTCCCGGTCCTTATCGTAGGGCCGGCTGGCCGTGGTGAGATCGTCGTTGCGCTCGCTGAGGGCCTTCATGGCATTGAATCCACCGACCCCGGCTTCGCTGATCACGGCTTCGCTGCCGCCGCTGATGATGATGTCGGCCATCCCCAGGCGGAGGAGGTTGAAGGCCTCCATGATGGCATTCGTGCTGGAAGCGCAGGCGCTCGTCACCGCAAAATTGGGTCCGCGGAATCCGTGGCGCATAGAGATATGGCCGGCTGCGATGTCCAGGATCATTTTGGGGATGAAGAAGGGGTTGAAACGGGGAGTTCCGTCGCCTTTGGCAAAGTTGATCACCTCTTCCTGAAAGGTGATCAGGCCGCCGATGCCGCTGGCAAACACTACGCCTATCCGGTCCGGGTTCATCGTTTCCTTGTTGAT
>JAMFRX010000106.1 GCA_026224995.1 Puia dinghuensis | reverse complement strand
CCATCCTGACCGGCATACTCCCCGCCACCGGCATCCTTGTCGATATCCACGACATTATACTTCTCCATGAGCTTTCCCGTTTCTTTATAGACCTTCTCGTTGAGCTTCACCCAGCGTGCGGCGATGTCCGCGGCCAGCTCTTTCTGCCCACAGCGATCCAGGCCCCAGATGGTCATCCACTCCAGCGGCGCCCAGCCGTTGGGAGCATCCCATTGCTCCCCGGTATTGAGCTCCGTGGTGACGATGCCGCCGGCCTTCAGCAGTTTGGCCCGGATGACGTCGGCGACCTTCCTGCCCAGGAAGCTCATGTAGTCGGGATGCTCGTTGATAAAGCAAAAGGGATACATCCCTCCGGGGTTGATGCTGTTGCTCTGTTTTCCTGTCCGGAAGTCGAAGTCGGTATAGAAGTTCTCGGTCTTGTTCCAGCAATATTTATCCAGGAGCTCCCCGCGCCGGGTCGCTTTGCGGCGGTAGTCGGCGAAAGCGCTGTCCTTGTTCATCAGCAAGGCTTTGGAGATAGCCCATTCCAGATGATAGAGCAGGGCGTTCAGGTCGGGGGGAACCATATCGCTGGTCCGGATGGTCACAAGGTTCTTGCCATCGGCAAACCAGCGGGAGCTGAAATCGATGCCGCTCTCGGCGGCAGCGCGCAGCTCTTCGTACATCTCCTGCTTGTCGCGGCCGGAGCGCTGGGCCGTGAGCACGTCTTCCCGCCAGCTCTCCTGCCGGGGAACGGTGGCGTCGTCCCAATACCGGTTGAGGATCTCACCGCCTTTAAGTCTCACCACCCGCCGGTAAGCCTGGCCACTCTTCAGCTTGTCGCTGCCATCCATCCAGAAGGCATATTCTTTCTTCATGGCCGGCAGGAACTCCTGGTATACGCTGTCCCCCTTTGCCTCGGCCAGCAGCTCCACCATCACGGAAAAAAAAGGCGGCTGCGAACGGCCGAGATAATATGTTCTGTTGCCATTGGGAATATGTCCATAGTTTTCGATCAGATAGGCGAAATTTTTTACCATATTGTCGATCATCCCGATCTCGCCGCTTTCCTTGAGGCCCAGCATGGTAAAATAGGAATCCCAGTAGTAGACTTCACGGAAGCGGCCGCCCGGAACGATATACGGATAGGGCAGCGGCAGAAGGGAGCTGCCTTCCACCACTTTATCCGGCGTCCGCTTCAGCACGGCCCAGAGGTTATGGATATGCGTCACGACGTCTTCGGCGGCATTGGTCTTGTAGCTGTCGTTGGGCGCCGGCGGCCCATCGAAATTGTCGAACACGAATTTCTTCAGATCGAACCCTGCCGTTCCCTTTTGTGCCTCATAGTCCGCGACGATCTCGGCAGGCTTTCTTTTGGGGATACAGTCCACAAAGGACTTGCCATCCGCGAAAACGCGGTTCATCTGGACGTCTGTGAACAGCTTTCCATAAACTTTATCTGGCGGGGTAGTGACAAGGGGCTGCCCGAAAGCGAAAAGGGAAAGTAGGGCGAGAGAGAAAAAGCCGGCAAATCTTTTCATATGCGCTGTTATGGAAGATAAAAGTAATAAAAAAGATGGCCACTGGCGGCAAAAGATGACCTGTGGCCATCTGGCCGGGGGTTCATAAAATTGAAACACCGCGAAGAATCGCGGTGTTTTGCTTGCTTTTGCTTATAGACCAAGAAAAAATTTATTCTGCACCGTCAATCATTGCTCGCTTGACGGCATAGTTACCTACATTTTGACCTACCGTCATTCCCACCGTGCAATCGATGGCATAGTGGATACCCGCGTATATCCGCGAGTTAGCCGCTTCCAGCGCCATAGAATTGTAGGCCGCTGCCCTGGACGGAAGGATATGCCCCAAAATGGTGGCAGCCGCCGAGCTGAACATGCTATGGCCCGAGACGTAAGAAGGGAAGTTGGGGATACCCGTAAGCGTCTTGATCTTCGGGTTCATCTGGGTAGGCCGGGGGTTGAAATAATGATATTTGATGTCCCAGCAGCTGATAGCCGCGTCCATCTCCGCCATATTTAGGAGGGCCATATTGCGCGCCCATCGGACTTCGCTGTAGTTCTGGGTGACGAAATCTTCGGCGGCAATGGTATTCCAGTGTCCTGGCGGGGTATAGGTCCCGGCACCGTCGGCCCAGAACTGCACGATGGTCATTTGGCTCTGGGTGGGGCTCTTTATCGTATTGTACGCCGCTTCCACGTCAGCCGTCATCTCGGCGCTGCTGGTGGAAGGGGGAGGTCCCGGCCGTAAGGAGACGATCGTCGCGGAGTCGCAAAGGAACCCTTTGACGGCGCCGAACAGCGGCAGCATCGGCGGTCTCGCCGGGGACTCTACGCTCAGCCAGGGGATCTGGCTATTGGCTTGAGCGATGGTGACAAAACCTTTCCAGATAGCAGGCGTACCTACCGCCGCGCCGGCCTTGTCGGCACGGGCGCGGACGAGAAAGAGGTCGGCCACCTGTCGTCCCAGCGCCTCTCCGGCGGTGACATCGCTGCGGGCCGCGGCTCCGGAGGCGATGAGGCTCAGCTCTTGCTGCGCCAGCAATTGCTGGATGTTGGCGATCTCGTCGGGAAACAGCAGCTGCATCAGCTCCGCGGTGACGCCGGCGAGAACTGCCCCTTCGGAGGGGTAGGAGGGCAGGCTATGCTTGCCGGCCAGCGCCTTTACAGTGGAGTCGACCGCATAGGGCGCGGGCCTGTTGTACAAAGTTTTGTAGTGCCAGCAGGCCACCAGGGCATCATACTGGGCCGCGCTCACGTAGGCGTAAGCCCTGGCAGCATATGGCGGATTGGAGAAGGGGAAATAAGGATAGGCAAAAGGGTTGGTAGAGCTGGGGATCGGATAAGAGCTGTCGGTATTCTGGTAAGGAGGAAGATTGTATTTCGTCACCATGTTGCGCATGATCTCGTTCCAGCGCAGGACGCCGCCGGCGCTCCAATACTTTATCTGATCCTGCTGGGCGCCGCTTAGGTTCTTCTGGTAGGCCTTTATCTCTTCGAGGTCAGCTATATAGAGTGCATTGGTCGTCGCCACGGGCGCCGCCACCGCAAAGGTGTCGGGACGCGAGAGCAGGATGGGCTTCCAGGTTCCGGCGGTCAGGTCCTCACTGGCGGGATTCAGGGCCGGCAGGTTGGAAGTCCTGTTCGAAACGCTCTTATTGCAGGAGGCGAGAGCCGAAAAGGCTGCCAACGCGAGCAATAGGAAGCGGAGGTTGATATATGTCTTCCGGTATATAGTAGATAACATGATTAGTTGGTTTTAGGTTTGTTAGACGTGTTCTTATGGGTCTTCCTGGAGAAATCCAGAATGTAGAAGACCCCGATATCGAAGGCGGTAGCCTGGCCGACATTGCGCCCGGCAAGGGTATAGTCGCCTTCGGCATTGAGCGACAGGCCGTCCACGGCTTTAAAGCTGTACTTCACGTGCGCGCCGGCCGTCGTGGAGTTCATCTTGTTGCTGGGAAAAGGCATGTCGTTCTTGCGGATATCGAACCCGCCCAGCGTGTTCATGTTGGAAGCCAGCGCCTCGATGATCATACGGTCGCTGCGGTAGCCTACCCGCAAATTCTCTGCAGCCATGTTTGGCATGTCCACCCGATTAGTTAAGTGCAGGGAAGTGGTATAATAGGCGTTCTGGTCGATAGTGATATCGCTGCTCCAGGTATAGGTACCCGATGCTGTAGCGAAGAAATTGCCTCGCTGGTAATCGACCATCAGCCGGCCCGAAAGCGTCTTGCTATGCAAGCCGATGGCAAGCGGCAGGTAGTCGCTAACATAGTTGGTGAGGGGAATGGAAGCCCCGCCCAGGACATAGACGGAAAAGACGCCCTTGCCTGCTTTCTGCTCCAGGGCCAGATATTTCAGCCACGCAGAAAGGTCCTGGATGCCATGCTGGCCATGCAGGGTGCCTGCCGTTGCATGCGTCCAGACATAGGGCGCTCCTACCATGACATTCAGCTTATCGCTGATACCGTAGTTGCCCATCAGGCTCACCATCTGCGTGGAGACGGTGCCTAAGTTGAGGTTCTTGCGTTTGAACGTTCCTTCCCAGTACTCATTCCAGCTGTTGTGACTGTAAGTTCCGCCTACGCAGAAATTGTTTTTCGACATCATGATGGCGTCTTCATCCGTTTGTGCTCTCAGCACCGTGGACTGCAGTAGCAGTAGCAGCACGACGGCAGGGAGAGCGGCTCTTTTGGTAGTTAGCATATTTAGTCTTGGTTTTATAAGCATTATAAGCGTAAAGCAGTGTTATGCCGGAACGGCAGCCTCTGCCTGTTTCCGTACGGAGGTGCCATAGCCTTGCTCTGCGATAGAGCGCCCCATTTCAAGATAATCTTCGTTCTTTTCCGGCGCCCAGGTACCCAGGCCGTCCACATAGCGATTGTACATGCAAAAAGCGGCGGCGATCAGCACGGTGTCATGGATCTCCTTATCCGTTGCGCCCTTGGCCCGCGCGGCTTCGACATCGCCGGCAGTCACCTGCTTGCCGCCCTGCTGTACATGGTGCGCGATGTTCAGCAAAGCCCGCAGCTTATCGGAGACCGGGGTTCCCGGCAATCCGGCCTTTATATCGTCGATGAGAGAGATGTCCGCACCGGCATTGGCAACCGCAGCCGCGCCGTGAGAGGTATGGCAAAAGTGACAGCCATTCCACCACGAGACAGAAGCGGCGATAAGCTCTCTTTCCGTCCGCGTAAGAGTGGATTCGTTGACCAGCAGGGTATTGGCCAGGCTCAGCAAGGGAGCGGCAGTAGCGGGGCTGTAGTCCAGCAGACCGACGATGCCCGGCAGGTTTTCGTTGTTCAAGGTTATATGTGCCATAATTCTATGTTTTAGATTGCTACGTGTGTCTTTTCCAGCGCCTTCTCCGCCAATTTGGTCCCTTCCACCCTTGCCCTGATCTTCGCAAAGGCGATGTCCCTGCTGGTGGAGGTGTCGTCGGCGAAAGGCGAGAAACCGCAATCGTCCGTCGTTCCCAGCTGCGAGACGGGTATGAACTCCACCGCTTGCAATACAAGGTCGCGGATCTCTTCCGGGGTCTCGACCCGCGGGCTAAGGACGTCCGTTACACCCAGGAAAACGCGCTGGCCAGGCCGCAGGCTTTCCTTTATCGCTTTGAGCACCGTATGCTTGTCGTATTCTCCGGCATATTCCAGATAGAAACTGGCCGCGTTGAGCTCAAAGAGCAGCGGAAGCAGCTCACTATAAGGGATATCCGCGCTGTGGGTGCTGTCATGGTCGCCCCCCGGACAGCTATGCACGCCGACCTTCTGCCGCTGAGCCGGTATCAGCAGGGCCAGCACATCATTGTTCATGGCGATAAAGGCGCGTAACAAACCTTTCGACGGGTCCAGCTTGAGGGAGAGCCTGGCCTCTGTGAAATCCATCTGTACATTTTCTGCCCCCGCCGCCAGGCAAGCGCTGATGTCACTATGCTGTTCCTTATAGAGGTCGGCCAGGAATGCCTCGCGGCTATAGCCCTCGATGCCTTCGGCAGGATAGAGGAGGCTTAGCGCCGATGCCGTGATGACCGCCTGCTTGAGCGGCAGGTTGGTCATAGCGCTGGCCCGCTTGTAGAAATCGCTGGCATAGGCCTGGTAACGGAAGGGCCCCGCGTTAAGCTTCGGCAGCTGGCGGGTATGCCCGTCCTTAAAGGGGATGACGATGCCGTTCGGGTCGAGGTTGCCGGCGCCATGGATAGGGTAAGTAGCAAAGCTTGGCTTCGTCTGCTCCCCGTCGGTGATCACCGGCGAGCCGGTCTCCGCAAAGCGTTGGAGCGTGTCCT
>JAMFRX010000105.1 GCA_026224995.1 Puia dinghuensis | reverse complement strand
TTGAAAACCTTTGTCGCCAGGACATAATCGTCGCGGTGAGCGAAGTCCCGCAAGGCCCGGCCTACTACCTCTTCGCTTGCCCCTGCCGTATAGACATCCGCGGTATCGAAAAAATTGATGCCCAGTTCCAGGGCTTTCTGGATAAAGGGGCGGGATTGCTCCTCGTTGAGGGCCCAGGGCCAGCGTTCCGTAGGCCGGCCATAGGTCATCGTCCCCAGGCAGAGGCGGGAAACTGTCATGCCGGTGTTGCCCAATCTTATGTATTCCATACTATAGTTTTCATATAGTACAAATAAGAGGGGAAAGGGTTGATACTAAGAAAATAGAGAGTCAGTTATATTAAATGAAAATTCTATATTTATCATATAAAACTGCGCCATGCTAATACTGTATATTCTTTTAGGTCTGATCGCCGCCGTCCTTATTGCCGCCGCCCTGGCCGGCACGGCCTTGAGCTATGAAAAATCCATTCTGATCAACGCCTCCCTGGAAAAGGTATGGAGCAACGTCAGGACATTGCACGCCATCAATGAGTGGAACCCATGGATGGGTAAGGATCCCAATATGCGTGCGCAGTACAGTGGCACAGACGGCACGCCCGGCGCCAGCTTCTCCTGGGATAGCCCGGTGAAAGATGTTGGCGCGGGCAGCCAGACGATCCTCACAATAGCCGACCGTAGCGAAGTGGCTACAAGGGTTGACTTCCTGCGTCCTTTTAAAAGCATCGGCTTTGCCGACTTCAAGGTCAGCCAGGGCAATACCGGGACCCGTGTAAGCTGGAGCATCAGGAGTAAGATGCCATACCCCGTGAACATTGTCAAGCTATTTGGCGGTATCGAGCGGAATATGAATAGGGATTTCGGAAAAGGCCTCAACAAGCTCAAGGCGATCTGCGAAGCATAGCTGCTTTATCTTTGTATATTGGTGGAAATTTTCCGCCCATGCGCCTTGCAGCCACCGTTTTATTATCTTTTTTGATCGTAGATACCCTGGCCCAGACGAGGGAACCGCTGATAGCGGATGAAAAAGCATCCGCGGCCTACCGTTGGCTGAACAAGCCTGTGCTGCAAAGCCGGCCTCTCGACGATATGGAAAGCCTCGCGCAGTGGAGCTCTTTCACCACCAGCGGAGGAGCTATCGTGGATGCCCGCAAGGTGATGAAGACCCTGGATTCGAGCGCTACCGTAGCCTATATAGGTCTGAGCACCGCGATGGTCCATCACGGCGAGCGGTCTTTGCTGATGCGCACCCCAACGCGCCTGGAAGGGCCAGGTCCCGCCACCGGTCGTGGCTGGGGACGCTCCGGCATCCGGCGTCATTTTAACGGGGAAGACTGGACGAAATTCAATCGGATCTCCCTGTGGATCTATCCCGACCTCCCCGGCTTCTATACCACGGCGCTCGACTTCCGGTTCTTTAATGACGGCGAGCAAAAGCTACCTGCGCTTTTTGGCCAGGAAGGAGAGACTTCATTGATCCTGCGCAATCATGAGTGGAACCATGTGGTGTGGGAGATCGGCAACGTGGCGCGGGACAAGATCACCGGCTTCGAAGCCTCCTACGGACTTTCCGGCAGCGCGCCGGGCGAAGCGGATACCATTCAATTCTATTTCGACGACCTCACCCTGGAAAGGGTGGACCCCGACAAGATAGAAGGATGGGACGTATGGCCGGGCCGGATCGCGTATAGTCAGGCGGGCTATCAGACGGGCGCTCCCAAGAGCGCTATTGCCAACGGGTTGGAGGCTAAGACCTTCCAGGTAGTAGACAAGAAAGATGGGAAAGTGGTGTTGACCAAGCCCCTTGAGACGCAGAGCTCGCATGTCGGGGCCTTCCAGGTCATGGATTTCTCTGAGCTGCGCACTCCGGGCCTGTATACTATCCGGGCGGGGACGGTGGCGACACAGCCTTTCCGCATCGATGGCGACGTCTGGGAGGAAAGCATCCGGAAAGTACTCAACTTTCTCTATACGGAACGCTGCGGCATGGATATACCCGGCGTACATGGGGCCTGTCACCGCGACTGGACCTGTGTGCATGGCAACAAGCGCATCAACATCAACGGCGGTTGGCATGACGCAGGCGACCTCAGCCAGCAGGCAGAAGCCACCGACGAGATCACCTATGCCCTCTTCAGCCTGGCGGAGAAGCTGCATGCGCACGGAGACAACCCGGAGCTATATGCACGCGTGCTGGAGGAGGCCAAATGGGGTTTGGATTGGGTGCTCAAGACCAGCTTTGGCGACGGCTTCCGCAATTTTGGATCCATCAACAGCCGGCGTACCGATGGGATACTGGGGAATGACGATGACATCACCTCCACTGCCCGCAACAATCCCATGACCAATTTCGAAGCGGCGGCAGTAGAAGCGATAGCCTACCGGGTGCTCAAGGACAGCGATCCACGGCTGGCCAGCTATGCGCTGGCAATGGCCAGGGCCGACTGGAAGTTCGCCGTGGAAGGCATGCCCTTCATCGTAAAGCCGGCGGGGTTGTTCCGTGGTAACTTCGACTCGGACAACGTAGAGGACGAGCTGCCATCCTTCGCCATCCTGACCGCCGTGGACCTGTGGAGAGCCACGGGCGAAAGACAATATGAAGACAAGGCCGTAGAGCTATCGCGGTTCATCACCGGCGCCCAGCAGCGTAGCCGGCCGGACTGGGACATCCCGCTTACCGGCTTCTTCTATACCAGCACGGCGAGAGACCGCCTGCTACACTATTGCCATCGCGGGCGCGAGCAGGCTCCTACGCTGGCGCTGACGGCACTGTGCCGCGCCTTTCCCGATCATGCAGACTGGATGCAGTGGTATACGGCCGTGACCCTGTACAGCGAATACCTCAAGACCATCGCCAACTATTCCGGGCCCTATGGCGTAATCCCCAGCTCTGTCTATGCCGACAGTGAATACCTGCATGTACCCGAGAGCAGGCAGGACTCCTACCGGCAGCAGGTGCTGAACGGAATCCCGCTCGGCAAGGGCCATTATCTTCGGCTCTTCCCCGTATGGATGGACTATCGCGGGCATTTTGGAACCATTCTGCCGCAGGCCCAGGCATTGGCCGCGGCGGGCCAGCTTCGCAACGACCAGGCTTCGGCTGACCTCGCGGAACGCCAGCTGGAATGGATCATCGGCAGGAATCCCTTTGCAGAAAGCGCCATGTATGGCGAGGGCTATGATTTCGTACCGCTCTATACTCCTTCTTCCGGCGATATGGTCGGCGGGCTCCCGGTAGGGATTCAGACGCGAGACGCGAAAGACGTGCCCTACTGGCCGGTGCAAAGCACCTGGACCTATAAAGAAATCTGGGGACATCCGGCGACCAATTGGCTATGGCTGCTATCGGCCATCGAAGGGCCTGCAGCCGTCGAAGGAAAGGCCGACTCGGCAGTGGAATTTAACGATGTGGCAACGGGCCAATCGATCGTGGTAATGCCGGTGCAGCCGGGCGGGCTCTTTAATGCCCGGTTACCGGAAGGCCGCTACAAGATAAATAGCGCCGGACAAAAATGGGAGAAGGCCTTGCTGCCCGGGTCCGACTACTTTCTCGACCTCAGGACAGACAGCGCATTGACATTTACCGTCAGTCAGACCGCATCGGTTAAAGCCGTTGTCCTGAAGATTGCAGTAAGGGGGAAGGGCATCCATCGTTTTTCGATCAGGGCAGACGGGGTGAAGTTTACCGATAGCGAGAAAAAGGTGGAGCTCCGGGCGGGTTTGGAAACCGTGCTGGAATTCCGGGGGAAGCCCATTTCACCACAGGAGCCATGGGTGGCGCTGGTAGTACCCGATGAGGATTGGACAAAGGGAAAGGAGGCCAGGGGAAACTAAAGCTATACAGTGCCCGGCGCCGGCTGCATCGGCTTCTTGCTTTCCAGGTAAGGCTTCTGGTATTCTGCCAGGAACAGCTTCTTGGAGTCGTGATAGCTGCTGACCGCGCCAATGGCATTCATGAATCGGATATAATACCAGGCGAGGTCTATCTGGTAGTTCAGGAAGCCGCTTCGGGCGCTGGAAGGAAAAAGATGGTGGTTGTTATGCCATTCGCCGGCGACGTATCCCGGCCAAACCTGGTTGATAGAAAGATCCTTACGGTTGAAATCGCTGCCATCCTTGTGTTTTTCCTTTCCCTTGCCATGTCCTTCATAATTGAACGTCCGGACGCCTATGGCCCAGAAGCCTGCGGCACCAAAAAGCGTAAAGAGCAGCGCGGGTCCGCCGATAAGATAGAAAACGGCGCCCCAGAAGGCCCAGTTCAGCAGCCATCCCGCCGCGGACCATACCGGGTTGGCGATAGAGCCCCATTTCTGGTATTGCTTGTAGGTATTGGGCTTGACGCCGGTGTGGGCCATGAGCTTAAGGACGCGGTCATATTCTGCTTCAGTGAGGCCATGAGCGATGGGCTGATGATTGACATCCGCCAGGAAACAATATAAGAAGCCCGCCGTGGCATTATACGGGTCGCCGGGTTCGTCGGATTTCGCATGATGCACGTGATGGGAGATGACATAAGTCTCTTCCGGGACGATGTTGATCGTCAGGTTGCGGGTGATAAAACGCCAGAACTTATTGGTGAAGGTATAGGCCCCATGGGTACAATAGCGGTGGTACCAGATGGTCCCATGTGTGCCCATGAAGATCATGCTGTACAGAAAGGCCACACCGAGCAGATAAAAATTGAAATATTTAAATATAAAAATAAATAGGCAGGCGACCAGGAGGAATATCCTGGACCAGCTGAAAAAGGTCAGCCAGTTCTTTTTGGTCCTGAAGATATTCATCCGGAAGATGCATTCCTTTAGCATCTGGCCGGTAGTAGGGATGACCAATTGGCCTTTTTCGTCCTTCCATCCATAAGAAGGGGGCTCCAGCACGTGGTCCATAAAGTTCTTCTTGGGCTGTTTGTCTACTTGCGTGGCACTCGTGGATGCGTGGGTCTGGAGCATTAATATTAGTTGTTGTGTAATGTAACGGTAAAATATACAATATCGTGCTCTTCACTTACGAAATAACTACGATTTAGGATGGAATTAGGGAATCAGTTACATAATTTTTGTTTTTAATTACGAAGTAGGGGACGCTATCGTTTGGGGAGGCGTACCGAGACGGCAGTTCCCTTGCCTGGCTCGCTCCGGATAGTAAGCTCCGCGTCGATAGACGCCGCGCGTTCCCGCATCCGGACCAGGCCGGACTGCCGCTTTTGCTGCCCCGGCTCGAAGCCTCTGCCATCATCGAGGATGGTGAGCTGTACCTGGTCGCCGAGGTTTTCGATGATGATCTTGACCAAACCAGCCTGTGCGTGTGTGAGGATATTGTTCAGGGATTCCTGGCAGATACGGAACAGGTCTACCCTCGTCTCATCTGTAAGCCTGCCCGGGTCATAGTTGCCTTCAAACGTACACGGGATGCCGGTGAGAACGGAAAATTCCTTGCAGTACCATTCCAGGGTAGCGTTCAGGCCAAGATGCTCCAGCATATTGGGGCTGATCGAAAAGGATAGTCGTCGGATCGTGGTGATCAGCAGTTGGGAAACCACCGATGCATGTTCTATCCGGTGGGTGTAGGCAGGGGGCAATTCAGATTCGTGGTTCTTGAGCCATTCGATATCCATCTTAAGGACCGAGGCCAGCTGGGCCAGCTGTTCATGCAGCTCTTTCGCCAGGTATTTCCTGTCTTCTTCCATGCTGCTCTTAAAATGGCTGGTCAGGCTTTTGAACTTGCGGTATTCCTCTTCTGTTTCCAGCTCGATACGTTTCCTTTCGGAAATATCCTTTGCGATTGCGAATACGACTGCGCTGTCTGCAAAATAAATGGAGGTCCATTCCAGCCATAGGATGGTTCCGGACTTTGTGACATACCGATTTTGAAAGTTCAACAGGGACTTGCCATTCAGCAGCTCGGCCCGTTTGTGTAAGGTAACCTGCTTATCCTGTGGATGCATAAAGGAGTCTATAGGCCGGGACATCAGCTCGTTCTCAGTATAGCCCAATTTCTCCATTACGGCGCGGTTCACTTTCCTGAAATAGCCATCTCTGCCAGCTATACAGACCAGGTCCGGGGTCATTTCGAAGAAAGAAGAGAAGTGAAATTCAATATCGGGTAAACGAAAGCTTGACACTGTAGTAATTAGTAAGCGCCAATATACAGACAATTTCTTTTCTGCCACATTAAAATGCTTATATTAGGGTATGGCGAAATACCTCCCTTTTCTGGACGGGAAATACTCCACCGCCCCCGGCCTGAATACAATGGCGAAGGCGGATGAAAAGGAGCAGCTCGTTTTCCAGCTGGATGAAGATTACGCTGCTTATCGCCGCAACAAGCATAGCTGCCGGGAGGAAGACATCCGCAAATATCACGTAGAAAAGGACCTTCCGGCCGATACCATCGTTGCCGTGAATCAGTTTCTTGTGAGTGAGCTGGCGAAGGAATATCCGGCGGAATTCTCTTTCAGCGCACGGGAGCATAGTCTCCATAACGCAAGGACGGGAGAGACCCTGCATTGGCGAGAGGACTGGATCGCCATCGTGGGGGAAAAATACCTCTCATTATTCGACGCATTATGCAGCCAGGTGCAGGAAGATACGGCCATTTGCCAGCTGGAGGGTGAGAAGGACTGGTTGGCGGCCATACATTTGTCGGCGCCCAATCACTGGTCCCCGGCAGACAAGATCGGCAAGCCTTTTAGCGCCGTTCATGAGCCCGTGCCCGGAATGGAGAAGCTGAATCAACAATATTTCAAGATGCTGGTGACAGCCGTGCAGAAAGGGCCCTTCTTCCGGTTTGCCTGGGGAATCGCAACCGACACGCGGTTGAACCATCATCCCGTCCCCCCGCCTGGCGTCGATCCGGGTCATTGGCATGGGCGAAAGATTGACGCGGACGGCGGGCCGATCTACCTGCGCGTAGAACGGCAGACGCTTATCGGACTGCCTGCCTGCAATGCTTTTTTCTTTACGATCCGGACCTATTTCTACGATATCGACGACCTGTCAACCGGTGAAAAGAAAGCCTTGCTGATGGCCGTAGAGAGCATGACGCCACAGGCGTTAGCCTATAAGGGACTCACAGGAACCCTGGACACCTTAAGAATACGATTGTCCCACGTATAATTTCAACGCCGACTGGATCTCGTTGATACGAAAGGGCTTCGAGATAAAATTGTTCATACCCGCCTGGAGACATTTTTCCCTGTCATTCGGCATGGCGTCGGCGGTGAGCGCGACAATGGGCGTCTTTCCCAGTGGATTGGGAAGGCGGCGGATGATCCGCGTAGTAGTATAGCCATCCATCTCCGGCATATTGATATCCATAAAGATCAGCGCGGGCTGTGCATGAGCAAGGATGTCCAGGGCGTCCCTGCCGTTGGTCGCCTGCATGACCGAAAAGCCCATTCGTTGCAATAATTCCGTGATGAGCAGCAGGTTGACAGGGTCGTCCTCCACTACGAGCACGGAAGCGCTTTCCGTGAGGCTATTGATCCTTGGTATGGCCGGGTTGATGTCTTTTCGGTACGGGCCATCTCCGTCCACCAGTGAAAGCAAGACCTGGGTGATATCATGCAGCTTCACGGGCTTTTGGAGGAAGCTATTGATGCCCGCCTCCTCCGCTTCCTGCTGATAAGCCATCCTGTCCAGGGAGGAAAGCATCAGTATAAACGGTTGTGCCTGGTCTTTCACCAGTTTTTTGATCTCCTTGACCAACGTGATACCATCCATCTCCGGCATCTGGTGGTCGGTGACGACAAGCTCGAATGGCTGACCGTCGCGTTGCGACTCGCGGATAGCGATGAGTGCTTCCTGGGCGCCGTAACAAATGACACAGGGAATATGCAGGTATTCGAAGATGCCCTGCATAAGGAGACAGTTGGTAGCGTTGTCGTCTACTACCAGCACTCTTTTCAGAGTGGGCAGCGTAAAGGGGGGCACGCCATGCGCGTCGCCGGCGATCTCCAGCGAGAGGGAAAAGGAAAATACACTACCCTTACCCGGCTCGCTGGTCACCAGCATCTCTCCATCCATCATTTCAGCCAGGCCCTTCGAGATCGTAAGGCCGAGACCGCTGCCGCCATATTTCCGGGTCGTAGAGGTATCCGCCTGCGTGAAGCGCTCGAATATCCTGCCCACATTTTCCGGTGCGATGCCGATGCCCGTGTCCTTTACACTGATGAGCAGACGGCAATAGTGTTTATTGTCTTTTTCCTGACGAGGGCCCTCTTCCTCTACTTCGACGAATATCTCTCCTTTTTCCGTGAACTTAATGGCATTTCCCAGCAGGTTGACCAGCAC
>JAMFRX010000016.1 GCA_026224995.1 Puia dinghuensis | reverse complement strand
GCCGGCCTGGTCATCGGCGACCTCCGGCGGGCCATAACCAGCGTATATGAATTCTATAACGGCTACGATCCGCTGTTCACCTGGTGGATCCCCAAGACCTATAAGGAGCTTGACGATGCGCTGGCCGGCTACGCCACCCAGTTCAAGGAAAGGAACAGTAAGTTCGCGGCGCCCGATAAGAGCGGCATCGTCGGCCATCCCGTCGGCCGCGAAGAGCTGATCCGGCAGCTGAAGTTCGAGATGATCCCCTATACGCCGGAAGAGCTCATCGATATCGCCAACAAGGAATTCGCCTGGTGCGACAAGGAAATGCTCAAAGCCTCGCACGAAATGGGTTTCGGTGACGACTGGAAGGCGGCGCTGGAGAAGGTCAAGAATTCCTATGTCCCCGCCGGGCAGCAGCCTGAGATGATCCTCCGCCTCTTCAACGAATCCGTGGACTTCCTCAAGAAGCATGACCTGGTCACCATTCCACCGCTGGCGGAAGAGACCTGGGGCATGATCATGATGACGCCCGAACGGCAGCTCGTCAATCCCTTTTTCACAGGTGGCAACGAGATCAGCATCTCCTATCCTACCAATACCATGGAGGAGGACGACAGGCTGATGAGCATGCGGGGCAATAACCCCTACCTCTCCCGCGCGACCGTCCATCACGAGCTGATCGCAGGCCACAACCTGCAGGCGTATATGAACCAGCGCTATCGCAGCTATCGCAATTTCGGATCTGGCTTCTGGACGGAAGGCTGGTCCCTGTATTGGGAGCTGCTGCTCTGGGACCTCAAATTTCCGCAGACACCCGAGGACAAGGTAGGGATGCTGTTCTGGCACATGCATCGCTGTGCCCGCATCATCTTCTCCCTCAACTACCACCTTGGCAAATGGACGCCCGAACAGTGCATCGACTTCCTGGTAGACAGGGTTGGGCATGAACGGGCGAATGCCGCAGGTGAGGTTCGCCGTTCCTTTGCCGATCGTTACCCACCCTTATATCAATTGGCGTACCTCACCGGAGGCCGTCAATTCTATGCCCTCAAGAAAGAGCTCGTGGACGGTGGCAAGATGACCTATCGCCAATACCACGATGCCATTTTGCATCTAAACGCTATGCCCGTGGAAATGATCAGGGCCATCCTGACGAAACAGCCCCTGGACAAGGATTACACAACCAAATGGCGCTTTTATGATCACATGGAGTTAAAATAACCTGACGATCTTTTCGCGCCAGACCTTCTACCGGCCGCCGATGGCCGGACGGCATTGCTTTGTCTGACCCTGCTAACGTCTTCTGCCGGCCACCGATGGCCGGGCGGCAGCGTTTTGCCTCATCAGTTTTTTTTCTTCCACTTATAAAACCAAACAGAAACGGTATGAACCAACTAACAAAAAGCGGCTGCCGGCAGCCGGCCCATGCCCGATGGCTGCTGCTGGTGGTCTTGCTCCTGGGCCTGACTGCTGCTCCCGCCCTCGCGCAAACGAAGAAGATCACCGGCAAGATAGCGGACGAAGCCGGCAATCCTGTGAGCGGGGCGTCCGTCAGGGAGAAATCCAGCAATCATGGCACCTCTACGGATGCCGACGGCCGATTCACCATCACCGTAAAGACTGGCGCTACCCTGGTGGTCTCCGCCGTGGGCATAGAGACCCGCGAGGTCAGCATTGGTGACGCGAGCACCCTGGATGTCCAGGTAAAGACCCGCGAGAATGCCCTCAACGAAGTGGTGGTGACCGCCCTGGGCATCAAGCGGGAAAAGCGGGAGCTGACCTATAGCACCCAGCAGATAAAAGGTGAAGCCCTCGTTGCGTCCAAGGAAACAGGTGTTCTGAATGCGCTCACGGGTAAAGTATCCGGCTTGCAGATCACCAGCTCCAGCGGTCAGCCAGGGGCCTCCTCCCGGATAGTGATCCGCGGCAACAGCTCGCTCCTGGGCAACAACGAGGCGCTCATCATCCTGGACGGCATTCCCATCAACAACGACCAGACCGGCAACCCCAATGCCACCGGCAACGGCACCAGCAGGCTTTCCGACATCGACCCCGCCACCATCGAAAGCATCAACGTGCTCAAAGGATCGGCGGCCTCGGCGCTCTACGGATCGGCAGCGGCCCGCGGCGTCGTGCTCATCACCACCAAAGGCGGCGCGCTCAACAGCAAGCCCAAGCTCGCGCTCAGCTCCCAGTATTCCTTCGAGAACCCCATACTGCCGGGGATCCAGACCAAATATGCACAGGGCGACCGCGGTGTGTACGATGACGGCAATGCCGTAAAGACCAGCGCCGTCTGGGGACCCTCCGTGGACAGTCTCCGGCGGGTCGGACTGCTCACCTATGACAAGAACCCCATGAAGGCCTTCTTTACAACGGGTAAGACCTGGACCAATACCGCAAGCGTAGGCGGCGGCAACGATAAGAGCAATTACTTCTTCTCCTATTCCAACCTCGACCAGCTGGGCATCGTGCCGACTACTACCTACAAACGGAACGCCCTGTTCGCCAAGTTCGGCAACAGGCTGACCAATGAGCTGTCGACGACCTTTCAATTGGGGTATACGCTTTCGACGAGCCATTCCGTTCCCGAGGGATATGACCTCACCGATCCGCTTTGGACGGTATATACGGCGCCTGTCACCTGGAACCCCCTGCCCTACCTGGACTCTACCGGCGCCCAGCGGGTCTTCCGGGCCAGCCGAAACAACCCGTTCTGGGACCTGTACAATGTCTATACCAACGACAAGATCAGCCGTATCATCCCCGTGCTAACGGTTACCTATAAGCCACTTCCCTGGCTGACGGTGACCGAACGGGGCGGAGCAGACACCTATTCCGAGCAGCCGGATTATTACGAAGCGCCCAGCTCGGCCCTGGCGACCGTAGGGAAGATCATCCAGAACAGCACTAACTTCCGGCAGTTCAACAACGACCTGATCGTAGAAGGCCGCCAGCACTATGGCGACTTCGACGTGAGCCTGCTGCTGGGCAACAATATCGGCTCCACGTATTCCCAGACGCATAGCATCACCGGCAGCGGCACCTCTATCAACGGTCTGGACAACGTGACCAACGGCTCGGTCATCACGGGCTATGAGACCCATAGCCTGCTCCGGAAATATGGCTTTTATGGCCAGGCGAATGTCGACTACCGCAACTTCCTGAACCTCTCCTTCACCGGGCGTTACGACGGGACTTCGGTGCTGCCCGCGGGTAAAAATAACTATCCTTACGGCTCGGCCTCCGCCGGCTTCGTTTTCTCGGAACTGCTGAAAGCCCCGGCCATCAGCTTCGGCAAGCTGCGGGTCTCCTATTCCAGCGTGGGCAACGACAATGTCGGACCCTATGACCTGACTACCCCCTTCACGTCGGCCGGCAGCTTCCCCTACGGCGGCAACTCCGGATTCCTGGAAAGCGCCTCCCTGGGTAACCCGACCCTGCGGAATGAGATCACCAAAGAGGCCGAAGCGGGCCTGGAAATGAGTTTCCTGAAGAACAGGATTGGCTTCGAGGTCAGCTATTTCACCCGCAACCATGATAACCTGCTGACGCAAGGTGTGCCTATCGCCCCTTCCACCGGCTTTAGCTCCACGACGCTCAATGCGGCCTTCATGACCAACAAAGGCATCGAAGCCCTGG